>PEAL01000461.1 GCA_002753725.1 Deltaproteobacteria bacterium | reverse complement strand
AACCTGCCGCTTTTTTTTTTTTATTATCAACCCTGTATATCATATAATATAAGGTTAATAAAAGCCCATGATCATTAAATCACACTATCCCATGTATCGCTATCTCATGATACTGACCATTGCTTCAACAGTAGGACTTCAAGCCTGGCGAACATTATTTGATAATTTTGCTGTTCATGTCTGCCATCTGGAAGGTTTCCATATCGGTGTGCTTCAGTCAGTACGAGAAATTCCTGGATTTTTAGCATTGTTAGCCATCTATTTGTTGTTCATTATAAAGGAACACCGCCTGTCAGCCCTTTCTGTTTTAATTTTAGGCGTGGGCGTTTGTTCCACAGGTTTTTTTCCCTCATGGATTGGTTTGATTTTTACAACACTGATCATGAGTTTTGGGTTTCATTATTTTGAAACCACCAATCAATCGCTAACCTTACAATATTTTGATAATAAAACATCCCCCTGGATCCTTGGTAAGCTGAGGAGTTTTGCTGCGGCATCAAATATTGTTGCTGGCATTGCTATTTTTATTGTCGCGCCATACCTGGATTTTTATGAAATCTATATGATTCTTGGAGGACTCGTTATTCTGGCTGGCATCTGGGCCTTTTTTCAAGATCCTGTAGATAAAACACTGATTCCGCAACATAAACGGATGATCTTTCGAAAACGTTATTTTTTATTTTATTTTTTGACATTGATGGCTGGTGCGAGGCGTCAGATATTTGTCGCCTTTGCCGTTTTTTTGATGGTTCGACAGTTTGAATACAGTGTTCAGTTGATTTCTGTTTTATTTGTCGTGAACAACGTGATCAACTATTTTGTCAGTCCATTCATCGGAAAATCGATCATTCGTTTTGGTGAACGAAAAGTGCTGACCCTGGAATATTTTAGTCTGCTATTTATTTTTGTTGCTTATGCAACAGTCAATCAGGCCTGGCTTGTCGCTATTTTATACATATTGGATCATATCTTTTTCAATTTTGCCATTGCAATCCGAACCTACTATCAAAAAATTGCTGACCCTCAGGATATTGCACCAGGAATGGCGGTTGGGTTTACAATCAATCATATCGCTGCTGTTGTCATTCCAACCATTGGTGGCATGCTTTGGATGATTGATTATCGTATTCCCTTTATATGTGGTGCCGCAATGAGCTTTATCTCTCTTTGTGCTGTCCAATGGATAAACACGCCAGAACAAACACAATGAGTTTCGTAGTATTTAAATCTGAGCTACGTACTAATCATTAAATAATCGTAAATAATCTCTTTGTGACTCTAAGACAGAATTTACTATTAATTTTATAAAAATTGTATCATTATTTTTGTGACATTGTTCAAGTGAACGAATATATTCATTTCTTAAAATTGGCGGTATAATAATAATTTGATATCCTTCCTGTAATAAAGCTAAATTCATTAATAACCTTGCTGCTCTTCCATTACCATCAATAAAAGGATGTATCATAACTAAATGCTTATGTAATAATGCAGAATATATAACAGGATGGTTGTCATTTCTTAAGCAATCAATATCATTTGTAAATTTTATCATTAATTCTTTGATTTTTGAAGGAGGAGGAACATTAAAAGCAGACCCTGTGATAAAAACTCTGACTTTTCGATATTTGCCTGCATTAGTTTCATCAATTTTTCTATAAAACAATCTATGTAACTTCTTGATATCTTTTTCTTTTATGGTTTTACTGTTTGATAGTTGTAAAATATAATCATAAGCATCACTATGTCCAACCACTTCAAGATGATCTTTAAGCGTTTTTCCACCAATAGTAATTCCATCCTCTAAAATAATTTTAGTTTCTATTTCTGTCAAAGAATTGCCTTCTATAGCATTGCTTGAATATGTTAAACCAATCCTGTAATATTCTTTTAATTGCTTAATTTCATCGATATTTAGTGGTCTTATAGAATCTATTTCTTTTTGAAGCTTATCAATTTGTTTTAATTTGTTATCAAAAATATTCATAATCTTATTATCCATATTTATTTAGTGTATTTCACCTTGTTTGACCTTTTTGTAAATATCGCCTTTGTGCTTTTTTCTACCCGAAAACTTATGATCGCTTACTTAATCAAAAATCTAAACTTTTTGACAACTCTTTATTGTATTTTCCGATGTTTGAAATTCAAATTCACCATCATTGTTCAGATTCCATGAAATACTGGTTACATCAGTGTAGCCAACTGGAACATAGATTTTCTCTAAATTCTTTCCCTTTTGATGTTAATCGATATTTTTGCGTAGGACTTTTGGGTTTATCAGGTTTTGTCATCTCAATTAATTCCAGCTTTAGTGCGGGTATCAGATAATTGTTTCGGAATGTTGGATTATGTTTCAACTTTAATGATGAACGTAGTTCACTGGATAGCATTTCTCCACTCATATTGGTTAATAGCTGTTTTATTTGATCGGTAGCTTGGTCGGTAGCTTGGTCGGTAGCTTGGTCGGTAGCTTGGTCGGTAGCTTGGTCGGTAGCTTGCTGTGTGTTTAAAAATTGAACCTGAAATTGTAAGCCCACTTCAAACCATTTTAACGCGATTTTATTATAATTTTTAAGTTCATCTGCAATAAGTTTTAATCCATTACCCCATTGATCAATCAGGCCAAGATGCTTAAAAAATGGTGCAATCACACGATTTCTGATTTCAGACTGACGCGATTCCATATCATTATAGTCCACTGATGGCAGAAGTTTACCTGGACTTGTTATTTCAATCATATGATCATATATGGCAACTTTAATATCTTTTCCAATAAGGGAATAGTCTCTGTGGATGACTGCATTTCGAATCACTTCACGTATGGCCTTTATTGGGTACTGCCACTGTGTTTTTGTGTAAACACCTTCAGTCTCGGCACTTTGATTGATATGGCGAAGCACAAAATCATAGGCCTGTTCAACCTGTTCCAGGAGATTGCCATCCATTGTTTTTCTATCAATAAAAATATCAACAGTGCTCCCTTTAAATCTTGCACATTCAATTTTTGCATAAGGAAATAATTGATGTTTAAGGGGATCATCTGAAATCAGAATAAGGGCGTTTGTGAGCTTTAATTCATCTTGAAATGGTTTAAGCAACTGTAATTTTTTTAGTGACATTGTATCAAGTTCCGCACCAATTGTGTTGAAATATAAAGATTTAACCTTATCGAGATTCAGGTCAGTTGTGATATCAAAAACAGGCTCACTATCAAAAGATATGTGTCGTTTCTGTCGTTCAAGTTCCTGGATAATTTCATCGTTAGCCTGTCGGTTTGATGATCCAATGCGAATGTATGTCCCTTTTGCTTTGCCTTTGGATTTGAGATAATAAGGGATATTGCTGCCACGATACACCCGGACTTTTAGCACAAGCTTATTGTCCATATTGACAATGGAGATGTCTGGATTGATTATTGGATAACAATTATCAAAAACGATATTACTGATCTTTTCTTCAATAATAAAAATTTCATCTTCTGAAATGCCAATAATTTCACGCGGAGAATCTTTTACGCCAATAAAAATATCTCCACCCGCATCATTTGCAAATGCAATAATTGTTTTGCACAGATCAGATTTTTTCGGAAATGTTTCCTTAAATTCCAGACGACGTCCTTCGGGTTGCTTGAATAACTTTTTTAATTTCATTGTTTAATCAAGATGTGACCCCATCCCCACCACTATGCAGTGATTGACGAATAGAGTAAATATTTTTGTTTGATTTTGCATTATTAATATATTTTTGCCACTTTTTATTACTCTTACTCTTACTCTTACTCTTATCTATTGTCATATAACTACCTTTGATGGATAATATTATTTATCATTATAAGCAATTTCCCATTACATTATTTAATTTAATGGAAAGTTATTGAACTTTTTACGTTACAAAGTATCTAAAATATCCATGACAGGTTCAATAATCTCTTGAGGAGAATATTCGAATATTACATCATCTTTTACTTTTCCAATAGATATATTTTAGATTTATTTGTATCTGAAAGGGCGAATTAATATAGCCCATAGCCGTCAGGCTAAAAAGAATTTTGTTTAAAAACAACACTTTAAGTCCCGTTAGGGACGACAGATAATAGCCTGGAGCTTCAGCTCCAGGTTCTTGTTGCGGTTGTACTT
>PEAL01000460.1 GCA_002753725.1 Deltaproteobacteria bacterium | reverse complement strand
ACTATCCTTACAAATCATGGTGGACATGATGACATCGGTTGATGGATGGTTGGATATCAATCAGGATTGTCAATTGGGATTTCAGGAAACATTGGGCTTGATGCAGCGCATCGCCCATTGATGGTTTTAAATAATAGAGACATGACATTCTTTGTCTAAGAACAATCTGAAAAAGGAGGTATTATGAGACGATTTCATTCTTATGGGCCTGTTGATTATGAATTACATTTTTGTGTTGAACGAAAACAGTTGATTGAACAATGCGCACATCAATTGATTGGTCATCCAGAAAAAGGAGGTCATTACTTTACCATCTGGGCACCCAGACAAAATGGTAAAACATGGATTATTAAACAATGTGCGGACAATATTAAGAAACAATATGAAAATGATTTTACGACGCTGGTTCTGTCTATGCAGGCATATACAGCTTCAGGAACCGAAGATCAAAAAGAAAACTTTTTTAGACGATGGTGTTCGCTTATGCTTGTAAAAGCTGGTATTGATATTGGAAACGTCAATAATTGGGACAACTGGCTGAATATATTTAATAAAAGATCTGGCATGTTAAAAAAACCAGTCATTATGATAATTGATGAATTTGATAAATTACCATCAGAACTGATCGATCAAGTGGTTGCCATGTTTCGGGACATGTATTTATCCCGGGAAGACTATTGGCTTCATGGTCTTGCATTGGTTGGAGTCAGAGCTGTTCTTGGCATTGATTCCAAAAAAGGCTCTCCATTTAATGTGCAGCGTTCAATTCATATTCCAAATTTAACCTTTGAAGAAGTTGAGCTTATGTTTAAGGATTACCAGACAGAAAGCGGACAAAACATTGATCCGCGGGTGGTTCAACAGCTTTATGAAGCAACCAATGGGCAACCGGGTTTAATCGGCTGGTTTGGTGAATTATTGACTGAAAAATATAATGATGATCCCATAAACACGATTGACATCAAACAATGGAATAAAGCTTATGCCAGATCCATTCATATTGAACATAACAATACACTATTGAATATGATCATCAAAGCAAAAACTCAATACAAACAACATGTGCTTCATTTATTTCAAGATGCCAATATTTCATTTTCATTTGCCACAGACTGGTGCAACTATATGTATATGCATGGCTTGATTCGTTTTCATGAATTTGAACACGATCAAAAGTTTAAATATATTTGTCAATTTTCATGTCCTTATGTGCAGGATGTTTTATATACTGTATTTGTCCAGGACATTCAGAATGAACATAATCGTAATGTTCTGGCTTTGGATCCCGCAGATTGTCTGGAAGATGTACTGAACAGCCCCACATTAAATATGCCTGCATTATTGAAACGATATAAAGCGTTTCTGCAGCGATTAAAAGATAAAGGAAGCAATCCCTGGCAGGATCAGCCCCGAAGAAAAACAGATTATCATTTAACCGAAGCTGTGGGCCATTTTCATTTATATTTCTGGCTGAAAATGGCTTTGGATGACATATGTACAATCGTTCCAGAATTCCCGACAGGCAATGGCAAAGTCGATCTTCATATCACATACCAGTCCAGTAAAAAAGGTCTGATTGAGGTCAAAAGTTTTGTTAATGCCTTGAAGCTGAGACAAGGCATCATTCAGGCATCAGACTATGCAGCAAAGACCGCTTATTCTGATATTACGATTGCACTGTTTGCGCCATTTACTGATGAAACTGTTTTAAATCAATTGTCCTCGTCACAGACTATCAACAATGTGACTGTGCATGTTGTGGCCATTGGACAAGGTTAACAGGGCAATATGCCTCGCATAAATTTTTCAAAGGTTTTGTTTCAACAAATAAAGGTCACTGGGTCACTGGGGTCACATCTTGATTGGGTCACTGGGGTCACATCTTGATTATTACATTTATGGAGAATTAGCGTCAGGTTTTTCCTTTTTTTGATCGTTGAGAAAAAAAAGATTAATAAGGATAAAATAATGAAAATACAAAAACTACATCTTGAATCAAATCCTTTGTTCGGAAACAAAAATATTGAGTTTCTGGATGCCAGTGGCAATATTTTAAACATGGTTGTTTTTGCTGGAAATAATGGCAGTGGCAAGACAACAATATTGGAAAGCATTTTTGAAATACTGTCCCAAATCAAAGAAAAACAGCCCAAAAATAATTATGTAGATATTTGTCTTCAATCTCTTATTGATTCAGGATTGCTGCCATCAGAAACCAAAACCCCCATATCCAATATACAAAACAGTTTTTTTTCCAATGCATTTCAATCCATTGATGAAAAAAATCGGCCCAAAATTATTTATATGCCTGCTGAAATTAACTTTGATCGGTTATGTGTCAGTGAAAAATCATATCATTATACCTATGCATTTAATAATCTTATCAATAAGGATGCAATAAAGGATGTCGGCACATATATTTCAACGCTGATCAAAGATTCGGTTTTCAAAAATGTAACCATCCCTGCTGTGCATTCTATCAATGCCATTTGCGATCAGATAAATCTTGTGTTTGATGATTTGGAGATTGATGCCAGGTTAACCGGCCTGGCGCCAGAAGGGGAAAAATTACCTGTATTTAAAAATAGCAGTGGAAATACCTTTGATATTAATGCACTGTCTTCAGGAGAAAAACAGCTTTTTGTCAGGGCACTTTCATTAAAAATGATAAACGTTGTCAATTCTATCATTCTGATTGATGAGCCTGAAATCTCTTTACATCCAAAATGGCAGCAAAGAATTTTAAAAACATATCAAAAAATGGGTCAGAATAATCAGATTATTGTCGCAACTCATTCACCGCATATTTTATCTTCGGTTGCTGCGGATCATGTTTTTTTGCTTTCTAGGAATAATGGAGAAATTATCATTCATAACTATAAAGATATGAACAGCGTTTATGGTAAACCCATTGAAATTGTACTAAAAGATTTTATGGGATTGAAATCAGATCGAAGCCCGGAAATTACTAAATTAATCGATGAAGTACGAAATCTTGTGCGGCAGAATCAGTTTGAGACTGATTTATTTATAAAAAAATTCAAAAAGTTAAGAACTACATTGGGAGAGATAGACCAGGATATCATATTATTGAAAATGGATATTGCAAAAAGAAAAGCCAATAAAAGTTAGGAATGCAATGCTAAATATTCAAAAATTACCAGCCCCCGCTTTCCTTCAAGAATTCATCCGATATCAAAAGCCAAAAAACTGGGATGATTTTACACCAGAAATAAAACAGCAAATCAAAGAAACCATCCTTGAAAAAGAACAGAATATTAATGATGACTGTGTTTGCGTTTACTGTGAAAGAATTATTGATTCCGATCAGTCACATATCGAACATGTCAAGCCAAAAGATAAATATCCACAATCTTTCAAGTCGTTTGATAATTTATCAGTGTCCTGTAATAGTCCTGTAACTTGTGGGCACAAGAAAGGCAATTTGTATGATGCAAGATTTATTCATCCAGTAGACGACAACCCTCATCGTTTCATGACTTATGAAATTTCCACAGGAAAGATTATTCCCAATAATCATTCATGCGAAGATCGGGTCCATTATACGTGTAAAATATTGAACCTTAATGATAATGCAGAGTTGTTGAATGCAAGAAAGACTGTATTAATGCAATTAATTGATTCAGGGAATAGTGCAATTGATTGGATTGATTATTTTACAGAATTTAATTCACTAATTCTTTTTTATAAACAAGAAATACTTCAACGAATATAACATGCTAGATTTCAATGAAACCAATAAAAACAATCATTCAAATTCTCATCTTTATCATAATCCCAGGCATCACACTGGCAATTGAATCCTTTCCCCCCATCGTTCCATTAGGGAAACTATTCCAGATATTCAAGATGTCTTTAAAACCGGCTTGCTTGCCGCGGTGGCGCCTGGAACAACAATGCCAGGGGGGCACTGAATTTTGTGGCCATAGTTAAATTTGCTATGATTAAAAAAAATGTTGAATAGAAAAATATCAAATGGGAAACTTATTAAATTGTGATTGCTAAGCTCACATTTTTTTAACAAGCTGATTCGCTGCTGTCAACAAGGGATCCCAAACCGGACTGAAGGGTGGTGCGTAAGCCATGTCCGATCGGGAAAACGTTTCAACATCCATTTTTGCA
>PEAL01000459.1 GCA_002753725.1 Deltaproteobacteria bacterium | reverse complement strand
CTTCGGAACCAAAATTAAATAACGTTCTCATTCTTGCATCCCATATTCAGACTGCCTTTGTCCGATGCAACATTGAAAAAATAATTGAAAGATAAGCCATGTCATCTCTTAAAGCCATTTTTTTTGATCTTGATAATACGCTTGTGGATTGTCGCACAGCGGATATCCGGACATATGAAATTTTATCAATACTGGCGCGGAAAAAACAGGTGAACATCAATACACCGCAATTAATCCAGTGCTTTCAACATTTACTCATAGACGTTCCCTTTGATCCAGAAGGCATCATACCTGTTCATCCGTGGCGGACAGGCTTATGGGAAAAGGCGCTTCACAATCAAGAGATTGATGATCCCATCCTTGCAGAACACCTCGATACAGCCTTTCATTCGGAACGTCTGGCATATTATACGTTTATTCCAGGCACACAAAAAATGCTCGACACCTTACTTCCCGCTTATACAGGGGTGATTATCACCAATGGAGATTCAGAGATTCAACGCCCCAAGCTGGCTGCTTGCAATGCAGGCAAGTATTTTCATCATATTGTTGTTGGGGGAGAAGAACCTTTTGAAAAACCAGATCCATCTATTTTTTATACAGCATGTGATCTGGCAAAATGTTGTCCGGATGAGGCGATAATGATTGGTGACAGCTTAAAAGCTGATATTCAAGGCGGTCTGGATTCGGGCCTGGCAGCGACAATCTGGGTGAATCCTGAAAATAAAGAAATGCCTGAACAGGGGCCGATTCCCCATAAACAGGTTGTTTCTATATTGGAATTGCCATCCATTATAAACACACTCGAAAAAGACAATTAAACGTATTATTCATGAACAGAAATAAAACCTATACGATTCAAACGCTCGGATGCAAGGTCAATCAATATGAATCTGAATCCATCGCGTGCTTGTTGCAGGCCAATGGTTTTGAATTAAACGATTCCGGAGCATCTTTTGCCATTATCAATACCTGTACAGTTACTCAGAAAGCTGGAATGCAGTCCCGCCAATTGATCCGTCAGACCATTCGTAATCATCCGGATGCACTGATTTTTGTTACTGGATGTCATGCCCAGACCAATCCAGATGATATTCAGACAATCGATGGTATTCATTATATTATCGGCCATGCATATAAACACGAAATCTTTGAACAAATTATTCAGCTTCACAATGGATTTGAGTTCCCGGATACACCAGAAATTCGCATTTCAGATATTCTCAAGCACACAAAATATGAGCATATGCCCCTGAGTCATCTGCAACATCGTTCGCGGCCGACCATTAAAATTCAAGATGGGTGCAATGCTTTTTGCAGTTATTGTATTGTTCCCTATTCAAGGGGGCCTGGTCGAAGTCTGGATGAAAAGAGTGTCCTTGAACAGGTAAAATGCTTGCAGTCAAATGGGTATCAGGAGGTTATTCTTTCTGGTATTCATTTAGGACAGTATGGTCAGGATTTAAAGCCACCGGTTCAATTGACAGATTTGTTGCGTGAGATTATCAACATTCCACAGTGCCCAAGAATTCGGTTAAGTTCAATTGAACCCCTTGAAGTGACCGAAGACCTTATACAGCTCATTCAAACAAAAGCATGTCTGTGCAATCACTTACATATATCCCTTCAAAGTGGAGACAATGAAACACTGAAACGAATGAACCGCCATTATACCCGATCATTTTTTAAAGAGTTGATCCTTACCATTCAAGAACAGATTCCAGACATTGCCATTGGTATCGATGTTCTGGTGGGTATGCCCGGAGAAACGCAACGGTCATTTGAAAATACATTATCCTTACTTGAACAGCTTCCCGCAGCATATTTTCACGTCTTTCCCTTTTCTCTTCGAAAAGGAACCCGAGCAGAAAATTTTCAAGAAATTGTTCCCTATCAAACGATCAAAACAAGAGCAAAAACCATTCGTCTTTTGGGAGTACAAAAAAAAATAGAATTTTTTACAAGAAATATTCATGCGAAACAATCTGTTCTGATTGAGTCATCAGAAAAAAATTACCTCAAAGGGTTGACCGGAAATTATATTCCTGTCAAAATTTTAAATACTGCATTACAAAAGAATGGACAACTCATTCCAGTGCTTTTGACAAAGGTTATGGGGCCTCAGGGAATGGAAGGAAGGTTCGCATAACCCATAACCGTCAGGCTAAAAAGTTTACTCATGGCGCTGCCATGAAAGCGTAAGGTTAAAGAATCAATAAGGAAAAAAAATGAAAAAATCCGTAAAAGCGGCTGTATTTTCAGGTCTAATATTTCCAGGCGTTGCACTGCGGAAGTTCCGGCAGTTGCAACTGCTCTGATGATATGATATCGAACAGTTTCAGAAGAAGAGTTTGATCAATGGATTATACATCAAAAAATATTTAAGGAGGCTTTATGAAACCGCAATCAATAGGCAAAAAAATCGTTAGACAGCCCGGAATTCTGGTCTGGCAAGGGACGCCATCAGATCATTCCGGTGCTTACCACGTTATTTTGAGTGTTGGTATGAATGGAATACCTGTTGAGATTGGTATTGAAAATCCTGACTGCTGCAGGTTGGAAATACCAGGATTGATCGATAGTGGATGGGATCCCGAACCGGAAAAAGTTGTGGCAGAGTTTTTTGAATCGGCTAAAACCTGTCGCCCAAAAAAAGGAGTTTACTTCAATGATCTACCTGTAAACACGATTGCGGATCTGGAAGCACAACTCCGCTCTTTCAGTCATGAATTAGAGCAATTTTTTAATGACCCTTCCAATATTCCTTCTAATATGGATTCATGCGATGATGGCTCTTTGTTGATTTACAGTCGGATTGACAACCAGATAGAATCTAATTTATACAAAGAGCTTTTTGATCCCGAAGAGGATGATATGAAGAAATTAAGTACACAGCTTTCCAAGATAAGGCAATTTATGTCATCTGATCCCGATTCCGATGGGTTTATCCAGTTCATTACAAGTGAAGACTGGCTTCGGGTTGATGGTCTTACAGATATTTTCTGTTGCTGGCTTTGGGATACCCCCCAAAGACTGGTCCGCAGAATCAGTGATGGTTGATTTTTGTGAAGACAAAAGGATTTCAAAAAATGAGATTTGCGCATCTGCCTTTTGGAGATTGGTATTATTTTCCAAGGAAAGCCCTTAATATCGTCAAGCTTGTTCATAACCCGAATGCTTCATGGAAACCTGTTCACGTCTCTATTGCCTTGACCTCGCAATGTGAAAAGGGATGTGATTTCTGCTACGCCGAGAGTGGCCGAGATGGTGAAACACTCTGGAAACTTGAAAATGTCGTCAAAATGGTTGAAAGTTGTGATCAAAATGGCGTTTTTGCAGTTACCCTAGGCGGAGGCGAACCCATACTTTGGAATGATCGATCTGCAAAGGCAGATTTTTACGATCTCCTAAACGAATTAAGTGTTTTCAGTTGTGATATTTCATTTACGACTTCCGCTGTACCAATGATCGATTGGAGAAAAGTTCCCCATGCAATTCTCCCTCGACTTTCTCTGCATCATCATCAGGAAATCGACTTCATCATTAGTGAAGTAAAAAAAGCAAGTGAATGTCGGGGAAGTATTCCCGCAATAAATTTGCTGGTCCGAAATGGTGAAATTGATGATTTACTGGTTGCTGCTGATAGATTAGCGGAAGCAGGGGTGAATGATTATTTGCTTTTACCTTTAAGACCAACAGGAAGGGCTTCAGGCTTCGGCTCGGCGCTTATTCCCACTGAAGACGAATTAGGACAACTGGTGCAGTTGTTTCCGGTACAAAATGTCAAGCTCAGTTCATGCTATCGGCTGGAAAATCAGAAAGATACTTTTCTGGGATGTGGCGCCGCCAACTGGTTTGTAAGTATTGATGAGAAACTTTGTATCAAATCATGTTCTTTCATTAAAACCGGAATAATTCTTTCAGATTTTGATTATAGAGAAATTCTTAAAGCGCTTCCTCTTCTGGACCACTTGGAATGTTGCAGTAGTATTAAATATGAAACAGAGTCGGAAAAAAAGGATTACAACTCAAAAATGTAACGAATATGATCGCTTACTTAAAAGGATTTTTTTTAATGGATTTAAGTAAATTCAGCTCATTGAAATTTCTACCCACTTTAAAAGCAGTGTTTAAAGATCTTCAAATA
>PEAL01000458.1 GCA_002753725.1 Deltaproteobacteria bacterium | reverse complement strand
TGGGGAACTTATTTTTCAAGTATTCCTAAGTATTTAATATTTTATAAAGAAATAAAGAAATATGATTGATTTTTACAAAGACGTGCATAAAGTATGGGCCAGATCTCATCGTGCGGGTTCACCCATTAAATATGTTCGAAACACACTATTGATAAAAGCCCTTAAAAAACTTACCCCCGGATTTACGCTTGATGCTGGCTGCGGTACTGGCGCATATTCAATTTTTCTTGCGGAACGGGGCCACACAGTCAAAGCCTTTGATGCTTCGCCTTTTGCTATCAGAAAATTACGAGAATACAGTGGAAAAGGGGTGAATATTCAAGCAGAAATCAATACCGTTGAAAATTTTTATTCATCAGAACAGTTTGATAATATTTTAGCGATTGAAGTCATGGAGCATATTGTATCAGACCGATCTGCTATAAAAAAATATTATTCACTGCTAAAAGCAGGGGGGACAATGGTTATCAGTGTCCCTGCAACGCCGTTTCTATACTCCCTGTCTGATCAATTCTCAGGTCATTATCGCCGCTATTCCTACAAAAATTTTAGATCATTGATAACATCGGCGGGCTTTAAGCACTTTCAAATCACACGGTATGGTTTCCCGGTTCTTTTTTTATATTCTTTGATTCGAAAACTGTTTCTTGACAAACTATTCATTCGTCACTTTTTGCTCACAAAAGGAAGCGCTGATGATCATGGCACGCTTTTTTCCAGACTTTATCCATTATTGCTTGCCATTGACCTATCAGACAAATCTTTTTTTAGTGTTGGCTATGTTGCTGTCTGTCAAAAATAGATGCCACCTCTTCGCCTGTTTTTACAGAAAGCTTTGTTTTATTGGTTTATTTCACTTGACAGCATAAATGATAAACAGTATTCAAATTAAATTTTTGTATGAATCGTAGATGAAGATAAGGATTTTGTTTTGAACTTCAACCCTTGCATGAAACACAATCTTGTCCGAAAGTCAGTTCGGGAATTTGCTGAAGCTGAATTGGGACCGATCGCGCATGATATTGACAGGGATTGCCGATTTCCTGTTGAAGTCATCGAAAAAATGCGTCCACTGAATTTTTTTGGACTTCAGATTCCGCAAGAATATGGTGGTGCGGGTACAGATAGCATTACTTATGCCATCACGATTGAAGAAATTTCAAGAGTCAGCGCCGCCATAGGATTATGCGTTACAGTGCATAACAGTGTGGGAACCTATCCCATCTACCAGTTTGGTACTGAATCCCAAAAAAAGAATTTTTTACCCCCCCTTTGTGCGGGGGAACGTATTGGCGCGTTTTGCTTAACTGAGGCCAATGCCGGCTCTGATGCCGGTGGTGTTGAAACCTATGCCGTGAGTGATGGCCATCAGTATATTATCAATGGCACAAAAATTTTTGTGACCAATGGAGGGGTCTGTGGAAGTGCCTTAATTTTTGCCAAGACAGATGCCAAACAGGCTCATAAAGATACTGCTGTTTTTATTGTGGAAAAAGGTACTCCTGGATTTTCGGTGGGGGAAATCGAAGATTTATGCGGTATGCGTGCCAATCCAGTATCATCACTATTTTTTGAAGACTGCGTGGTTCCTCAAGAAAATCTTTTGGGCCGAATTGGTGATGGCTTAAAGATTGGCCTGGCAACGCTGGATACCGGACGCATCGGTATTGCTGCTCAAGCGCTGGGTATTGCTCAGGGCGCCTTTGATGCATCGGTCAAGTATTCAAAAGAACGGCAACAATTCAAAAAAAATATCTCATCCTTTCAAACCATCCAGAACTATCTGGCAGATATGGCAACTGAGATCGATGCTGCACGATTATTACTATACCGTGCCTGTGCTTACCGCGATGAAAAAAAATCCTTTAGTGCTGAAGCAGCAATGGCAAAATTGTATTGTAGCGCAATCGCTGTCCGCGTAACCAACCTTGCGGTACAAATTCATGGCGGCTATGGGTACAGCAAAGAATATGATGTGGAGCGTTATTTTCGAGATGCCAAAGTCACGGAAATATACGAGGGAACCAGCGAAGTTCAACGGATGGTTATTTCGCGCGCAGTATTGAATAAACCGACTTAGGACGTAAATATGTTGCAATTAGTTGTTTGTATGAAACAGGTACCAATGGTTTCAGAATTGCCCTGGAATTCAAAAACCGGCACATTGAGACGCGAACTTGCTGATGGTATGATGAATCCAGCGTGTAAACATGCTCTTGAAGCCGCTTTACAAATTAAACACACGACGCCTGCATGTATCACTGTTGTGTCAATGGGCCCTTCCCTGGCCGAAGAAATTTTGAGAGAAGCTCTGGCTTTGGGAGCAGATCAGGGGATTTTATTATCAGACAAACGCCTTGCAGGTTCAGATACCTTGATCACATCCCATGCATTGGCCAAAACCATCGAAAAAAAATGTCCCACATTTGACCTTATTTTATGTGGTTGTCATACCAGTGATAGCGAAACTGCTCAAGTGGGGCCACAAATTGCTGAAGAATTAAACATTCCCTGTGTCGCATATATTGATCGCCATAAATCTTCTGAAAAGTACGTGTGCATCAGTCGAGTCATTGATGGTTTTGTTGAAACCATTGAAATGGATTTCCCTGGATTGGTGACTGTCAGCACCACCTGCCATATTCCACGATATGTGCCACTCAAAGGGGTTCAAAATGCTTTTCAATCACCAAATATTCATCATATAACCATCGAAGATATTGGTTTTTCAAAAGACTTTGTTGGAACAAAGCAATCTCCTACAAAGATAGTCCATGTCTACTCTCCAACAACACGGAAAAAAAATGTTGTTCTTGAAGGGTCACCCCGACATGTTGTTGATCAATTGTTCGAACAGTTTGGTGACAGAATTGGCAGTGTTCTTGAAAAGGATTTAATTTAAATTTTGGCTGTTATGATACGGGTAATGTAAACGAAATTGTAGCACCTTTGCCTGGATTATTTTCTGCCCAAATGTGCCCGCCATGTTCAGAAATTATATGTTTGCATATCGCAAGACCGATACCTGTCCCGCCGGAACATGTCTTTGTTTTGCTGCTTTGAATAAATTTAATAAAAATGTCTTCCAATTCTTTTTCAGGAATGCCGATCCCCTCATCCGATATACTGATTTTTTGCCATTGGGTATTCATTTCTGAATAGTTTTCAACGTTAACAATGATATGTGACTGTTCTGGTGAGAAATGAATTGCATTTTGCAGAATATTTCGCATGACTTTGATAATACCAGACTTGTTAAAAACAGCGTTTATCTGATCTCCAAACGGAGCAATCTGGATGTCAATATGTTTTTCTTCCGCAACGTTTTTTTGTTCCTGAACAACAGACATAAGTGTTGGAAAAATATCCTGTTCAGTTAATTTATATGGAATTTTTCCAGCTTCCAGATTGGATAATTCTAAAAGGTCATCGATCAAAGGCATCAATCGGTTGGCAGAGGCTTTAATTTGTTCAAAATAATGCAACAACTTTTCGCCGGGAACCTGATCGATTTTTTTAATGCCAAAATTGGCAAAACTCAGAATCGCATGCATGGGGGTTCTGAATTCATGGGATATATTGGAAAGAAAATCCGCATTTGTATTTCTGACCTCTGGGGTTGACCGGTTCTTCTCTGTGGATGTTATGGTCTTTTGATGGTCATCAATCACTTGTTCTGAACAGTGAGTGTCTTGATCACTGATTGATGTATCAGTATTATTTCTTAAAATCTCCCTGATAGAAGCCACCCAGACCTTACCATCATCCGTTTCCGTTTCAACAACACGATAATCTACTACAATATCAGGCTGTTCAGGACGTTGAATAATGATTTCTGTCATTTTATTGAGTACCAGGGGATAGTAAAATTTTTCACCCAATAAATTTTTAGCGGGTTTGCCCAACAATTTTTCCGCCGCAGGGTTGACAAAATGAATGTCTTTATTTTTTCCAATAACAATAATACCATCTCCGGTGGCTTCAATAATCGTTCGCAGACGACTTTCAGAAATTTTCAATTCCTGGGTCTTTTTAGCTAAAGCTGCTTCTGCCTGTATTCTTTCGGATATATCTTCCTGAACCGCTAAGAAATTTGAAACAATCCCCTGTTCATTTAATATGGGAGAAATGGAACAAAAAAAAAAAAAAAGGGTACCATTTTTT
>PEAL01000457.1 GCA_002753725.1 Deltaproteobacteria bacterium | reverse complement strand
TTCAAATTCAAGATTATCAAAGAATAATTCAAACAAAAAATCACACTATCTGTAAATTGTTAACACAATATTCTCCATATTTCAAGCTATTTATAAAAACCAACACTTGTAGACGTATGCGGAAATTTTGACTATTTTGTTGATGGTCCACTTGATAATCAAGGAAGTGCATATTGTGAGGACGATAAGTTCTGCAAAACTGGTAAATTATCAAATACATTTTATTCTGGATTTAATCTTGAGTATGCTACAACATATTTTTGGAAAGTAAGAGCTGGTAATCAAAATGCTTCTGGAGCTTGGTCGGAAGTAAGATCATTTACAACAGAAAAAATGATAGAATATGAATGGAGTATTGGAAGTTGGGGTAGCTGTAATGCAAATTGTGGTTCTGGAATGAGATACAGAGATGTAGAATGTATTCGGAAAGATACCTTGCAAACTGTTTTTGACAATAATTGTAAAGGAACAACAAAACCAAATGCATCAGATACCTGTATGGACTATTCTCCATATTCGTGGGAAACAGATCCCTGGACAGAATGTAGCTCAAGCTGTGGCACAGGGATTCGGACAAGAGATGTCTATTGTATACAATGTGATGGTAACAGAGTTGCTGATTATAATTGTACAAGTTCAAGACCTGTTGGCAATGAATCATGTTCAGGAACTGATTGCCCGGTTTGTGATAACGATCATCTACATTTGTGTAAACAAAGTGATTGCACCGCCGCCAGTGGTTATTGGTATAATAATGTATGCAACCAATATCCAAAACCAGTGACTTGTGATTTCGAACATTTGGATTTGTGTAATCAAAACAATTGTTCTGTTATCGGTGGATATTGGTATAATAATAAATGCAATACATATCCAAAACCTGATCAGTGTGATAGTATCCATTTATTTTTATGCGATAATCCTTCAAATTGTCAACAAGCTGGAGGTTATTGGTATAATTCTCAATGTAACTCAACTCCTGAGCCAGTAGAGTGTGATTTTAATCATTTAAACTTATGCAGTAATTTCACTATGTGTCAAAATGTTGGTGGCTTTTGGTATGAAAACGCTTGTAATGAATCAGCACAAAAAAGCACTTACCATGAATACTTTGAGGAAACTGGCGATCATTATGGCATACCATTTAATCTTCTAAAGGCAATAGCTTATGTTGAAACAGGATGGAATCAATCTGTATTCAGTGGAAATGCTTGGGGAATAATGCAGTTAAAAGAGGATGATCTAATCATTATTGCACGTTACTTAAAAAATGATTATTCACAAGATTATGATCATTTGACTGTTGATGATATCATAAGTCTTATGAAGGAAGATTCCAACAATGGTGCCAGGGCAAATATAAGAGGGGCAGCATGTAAATTAAAAAATGATGCTGATGAAAACTCAGAACTTATATATGATAATGAACCAAGGCATGCATTAGAAGTATGGTGGTTTGTTGTTGCAGCATATAATGGTGGTGGCTGCGATCATTCTATATTTACATCGAATTATCCTTTCAGAGTGTTTAATTGTTTTATTGATGGGATTTATACCAAAGATGCTGAAGTTTTGGTTCCAAAAATTCCAATAACACTTCCACCAAATATCACATTTAGATTAGCAAATAATGATGAACTTTCAAATGGTGAAGTCAACAATTCAGATCATGAACTTGTACCACGCACACCACCAGGCTTTATTAGAAATACACTTGCCTTTGATGCATGTAAGGATATTGGTTATCTTCATGACAATGAAGGCACGACGATAAACCAATCAAATTGTCAACCCGATCACTTTACTTTAAGTTTTCCCATAAAAGGTTTTACAAGTTCGGATGCTCCAATTAATTCTGTTTTTGATTATTCACAGCCGGGATATTTTGATGCAACAAGGTACTATAGAGATAATTTTGTAGTTGATTATATGGGAGAATATGGAGATAAATCAAATGGAGCCTTTTCGGATGGCTATAAAAACAAAAATGGAGATATTTTTAGTGTAAATGGGAATTACAAAGCTGCTGGATTTGGGGCAGAATATTTGTTCTACGATGGTCATCCAGCAATTGATTATAAAGCGGGTTATGGAGAAAAACTTTATGCAACAGCCGATGGATATTTCAATATCACTCACGAGCCAAATGAAGATTCATTATCAATTTCTAGGGCATACATTGATCATGGAAATTATAGAACATATTATGTTCATTGTCAGAAGTTTACTCCTAAAAATGATGAATATGTTATTGCAGGTGAAGAAATTGGTGAATCTGGAAATGAAGGCTCTACAGGCCCACATTTACATTTAGAAATACAAAAACGAATTGGTAATAAATGGTATTTTGTTGATCCATATGGATGGCAAGCTGATAAAGATAAAAATTGGACAGAAGCTGCAAATGCAAATTTATGGGCAGGTGGCAGTGGTGGAACTGTTTCAAATAAGCCTCAAAATTTCACTGTCGAGTTAATGAATAATAATGTAACATTAACATGGCAACCACCATTAGGCGGTGAACCAGAAGAATATAACATTTATAGAGATCATGAAAAAATTGCATCAATTAATGGTTCAACAATCTCATATATAGATAGCGAATTAATACCCGATGGTGTTTATAAATATTATATACGATCAATTTATAATGGTGTAGAGAGTAGCACATCAAATCCTGGAAGAATCATTTTAAGTGACCAGGAAGAAATGATTACTAAAAGGTTAGAACTAAAACAAGGATGGAATTGGATTTCTTTTTCAATCAAAACAGATGATAATAGCTCACTAAATAGTATTCTTTCATCAATAAATAATTATGCTATAAAAATTGTTAGCCAGAAAGGATATGCGGAATATTATAGTGGATGGTATGGCCCATTACAAACGATTGATCCTGAAAAAATGTATATGCTTAAAGTATCACAGGATTGTGATTTAGCATTAGAAGGATATCCATTAAATCCTAAAGATATCAATTATTCTCTAAATGAAAATTGGAACTGGATCGGTGTTTTAAATGATTCTATATTGGATATACAAACCGCATTATCAGTATTAGATGGAAAGGGAATAAAAATTGTCGGACAGGAAGGATATGCAGAATATGAAAATGGTTGGGTTCACTTTCCAAAATTAAACCAAATACAGGCTATATGATAAAAATGTCAGTTCCATTTTCGTTTAATTGGGAAGTTCATCAAGATCGAAAACGTACCAAGAGGAGACGATCTCATGGAGGAGTAATCAATTTACCAGAAGATTGGACTTTCTTTCCATCTGATTTTCAGTATTATGAAACTATTACTGCTGTTGTTAATCTTAATGAAAATGACTTACCTCATTCCAGTTTTGGAAATCTGGGGACACCATACTTATTTATTGATAAAATTTTGAAACTTAAATAGCCGAGATCATTAGCAACCGGTTAAATTGCAGAGAGTCACCCAGGGACGAAACGTGACGATGTAGTGTTGAGTTAAATAAACATAACCGATTAGAACTCTAAAAATCAACAAAAATCGGGTTGGTTAGCAGCAGATGATCAACAGACAGCGTGTTAAATGGCGGAAGTTAGCCAACAAGCGGGTGGTTGAAATCTACGATTCACTGATATCAAGTTAAACACATTTTCACATAACCAATCGGTCCAGCGGATTCGCTATCGCTCACCGCTGACCTTGGTCGTTATCCTCGTAAACTTGGGATATTGAGGGCTGAAACAAAAAGTATTTATTGCAATCAGGTTTGTTTTACAATATTATTCAAAAGGGATAAAAACTGAGTATCCACGCAACCGGTTTAGGCTCGAAAAATACCCAAGTAAGTTCGTGAAGAAAGAGTGTACGAGTACGTAATCGGTTCAATTTTCTGATAACGACCCAATTGCGTTGAGTCGAAACGCTGAAAACTATTTTATACAGTTAAGCTAAATTAATTTCTAACTTTCATTTAAGCATTTCATTACAAAATTGTATATTTTTATGGTATACAGTTGAATGAAAAACTGATTTGTAATTAAAAGAATGAAATTCAATTTCGATGTTAATTGGAGAGAATAAATGGTTAAAAAGAAAGATAGAAATCAATTTGGTGCTTTAAAGCCAAAGTATAATTTTTCGATGAATCCATATCCTGAATTTAGATTTTCTAAATGCCCTGATTGCCAAA
>PEAL01000456.1 GCA_002753725.1 Deltaproteobacteria bacterium | reverse complement strand
ACAATAAAGGACAAACTATTACAAACTGCTCCCCCAACTGTTGGATACGACCGAGAATGAATCATTTTATCATCAAAACAATAAAAAGGAGTAAGCATGTATTTTCGCATCATATTATTTTTAAGTATTTTGTTTATTTCATTTTCAGCTTATGCAGATAACACAGTTGGCCTGGATAAAAAAACCGACCAAATTCTGGTCTATGTAAAAGATGCCAATGACATTGGTGCGTTTGAAATTGAATTAAACTATCACCCCACCAATTTTCAAATCAACGAGATCAAAACCGGTGAATTATTAAACACATCAAAACGAAAATTCACTCTGATTGGACCTGTATCCAAAGAACCCGGTAAAACAAATTTTGGTTTTTTCAGCATGGGCGGACTTGACGAAAAAGGAATTATGGGAAGTGGTATTATTGCAGTTATTCATTGTCATGGAGATATTGCATCGGCAAAAATTAGAAAACTTAAAGTCTCAGATCCAAAAGGAAACCGAAAATATGCCAGATATGAATAAAAAACTTATTTCCTGCTGCTTGTTTATCGTCATTCAATGCATAGCAGGGCAGGCTTGCGCTGATTATATTATCAATAACGCAACATTTGTATTAATTGAACCCTTAAGAATTTCAGCACAACCCAATCAAACATTTTCTGCTGATATCAATGTCAGAAATATAAGTAACTTGTGTGCATTTCAATTTGATATTATCTTTGATCCACAAGTGCTGACCATTACCAATGCCACTCCAGGCGATTATATCACAAGTTCAAGCAGAAGTATTTTAGCCTCTGAGGCTGTCATTACCAGTGGAAAATTAACAGTTGCGGTTATTACCAAAGATGATGCAGATGGCCCCTCTGGTAATGGGAAATTAGCAACAATTCAATGCACAATTAATAATCTGCCGGGCAATGGTTTAAAATATACAGAAACAACATTAAACCTGGATAATGTCCTGATGGCTGACAGACTGGGAGATCAATTAAGTGCCCATAGCCTTCGGGATGCAAGCGTTATCATTAAACTGTCTGACGAAACAACGCCTGTTCATATTAAAATGAAAGGTGATTTACGTTTTGGGCAAATAATAAAAGACATTTACATAAGACAACCTTCTGTCAATTTTGTAAATACAAAACTGTTTGGATATGATTGTCTAAATTAAGGAGAAATAATGATGAAATATAAATTTTTATTCATAACAGCTTTATTGACAATTTTTTTAATCGGTAATGTGTATGCAGATTCCAGAAAAGGAGTCCGCAAAAGTTCAAGAATTGTTGATGGTACCACATGTGAGCCTGGAAAATATCCATGGATAGCGGCTTTAGTGGACGCAAACACTGTACCATATGATGTATTTTGTGGAGGAACGTTAATTCATCCTCAATGGGTCCTTACAGCCGCTCATTGTGTTGACGATGAAACAACAACTTCGTTTGAAGTTGTCACTGGTATCAATAACACCCAGTCAGATATTGGAACTCGAATTAAAGTGAAACGAATTATTATCCATCCGAATTTTAATAAATATACATTGGATTCTGATATTGCCCTTGTGGAATTGCAGGATGCAGCTCCTGCAGAGACCATGTCTGTTTACAGAGGAGACAATACATTTGAAGGAACATCTGCTACCATTTTGGGATGGGGAAGACTTTTTGAAAGCGGCCCTTTATCTGATGATTTAATGGAAGCCACTGTACCTGTCGTTTCTAATCAATTATGCTCCCAGGCCTATTGGCCAGACGATGAAATTACAGATACCATGCTTTGTGCAGGTAATAATGGCAAAGATTCTTGCCAGGGAGATAGCGGTGGTCCACTAATTGTAAAGCATGATGGTGAGTGGTTTCTGGCTGGAATTGTCAGTTGGGGTGAAGGTTGTGCAGAACCAAATTATTATGGTGTATACACACGAGTATCAACATTAACAGATTTTATTGACCAATATGTGCCAGCGGATTTTACACAAATCACTCTTTATAAAGGGTGGAATCTCATATCTTTGCCTTTAACCCCTTTAAACTCTGAGCTAAGTGATGTTTTTCCAGGAGTATCACAGGCCTATAAATACATTGATGGAAATTATTCACCCGCTCAAAGGATAGTTCCGGGGCAGGGTTACTGGATAAAAGTACCATCCACAAAAAACTATACCATTAATGGATATCCTGTTTCAGAAGTTCCTGTCGCTACAGGAACCGGATGGCACCTTATTGGCTCTGTTAATGGAAAATGTTTGCCTGATAATGTTCAGGAAACAGTTTTCCCTATCTATAAATATATGGGAGGGGCATACCTTGAAACGAATGAATGTCTTGCATCTAAAGGATATTGGGTCAATTATTAAAGCGGGCTGTTACAAAAAAAACTATCCCTGTCCAATAGCCACAACATTGATAGTAACATCATCAATGGTTTCGGTTACAGATAGTTGAGATAAAATATTTTCATCAGTAAATGGCGCAAACATGGCAATGGTAATTGATTCATGTTTTGTTTTTAAAGCATAGTTTGCAGCCTGTGCAATTGAATCCTTTACTTCATAGGCATTAACAAAACTTTTAACCTCGATAAGCCCTTTTTTATTATCCTTATTGCATAACAGATGCAGGTCAACTTTGCCATTTCCTGTTGGAAATTCAGGTCGTATTATACATCGTTTTCTTAAAGCCATGCTTAACCAATGATAAAGATGGAAATGTCCCACAGCCTCGGTTAAATGAAAATCCGACTTTCTTCTTGGCTGATCAGTCCAGGGATCTTCACCGCGATCTTTCATTCGTTTCAGATAGTCTTTGTATCGTCTAAGTAAGACTGGAATATTCAAATCAGAAGTATTAAAAACATCATCTAAGGTATCAAGAGGATCAAGAGCAATTACTGAGCGATCCTGATTCTCTTTTATTTTACCTATAAATGCATTATACAAACGCGTTTGAATAAATGGCGAAGAAAATCTACACACATGACAACTCCCATCATCATCTTCTACATTAATTCTGAATTCTGGGGACACCATACCTATTTTCTTAATTCTGTAATTCTGGGGACACCATACCTATTTTCTTAATTCTGTAATTCTGGGGACACCATACCTATTTTCGTTGACAATAACATATATTGAGCTTATAAAAAGAAATGGCACGAATTGCGAGGGTTGTCGCTCCCGGAATGCCACACCATGTGACACAACGAGGTAACAGACGGCAACAGACATTTTTTAATGACGATGATTATCGTTTCTATCAAACTTTAATGTCAGAATGGTGTAAAGCTAATGATGTGGAAATATGGGCATACTGTCTAATGCCGAACCACATTCACTTGATAGCAGTTCCGAAAACATCAGACGGCTTGAAACTTGCTATTGGTGAGGCTCATAGGCGATATACAAGAAGAATAAATTTTCGTGAAGGTTGGCGTGGTCATTTATGGCAAGGGCGTTTTTCATCCTTCATTATGGACGAAAAATATCTTTTGGCATGCACAAGATATATAGAATTGAATCCTGTACGTGCCGGTTTTGTAAAAAATCCTGAAGATTGGCCACTTTATCCCATATAAAAGGGAAAAACGATGTTCTGGTGAAAGTATCCCCCTTATTGCAAATAGTTCGAAAAGATGGGTCTGAGTTTCTATCAAAATATCCAAGAGAAGCTGATATAGAATTATTTCGAAAACACGAAAGAACTGGACGGCCATTGGGGGATGAGCCATTTATTGAAAAACTTGAATACTTTTTAAATCGTTCCTTAAAAATACAAAAAGCTGGCCGGAAAAAGAAAAATAAATAGGTATGGTGTCCCCAGATTTGTCATCTTTGACCCTGTTTCCTGCATCAGGATCATCAAAACGATAATACAATTCAAGGGAATCATGAATAAATGGATTCACCGGCTGATACATATTTGCAGTGATTGTAGACAGACTTACGGCCTGTGACCAGATCCGAATTTCATCCAAAGCGCCGGCAAAAAGTGCATTTGAGGCTGTTTTTGCAATGGCAATGGTTCCTGTTTGTTCATAAGATACAGGCATTTGCTGACTGCCAAGGAATTGACCATCCTGATACAACCGCTGCTGCATGTTTTGATTATCAAAAACACAGGCATAATGATGCCAGTGAGTATCTGAAATAATATCACTGCTCAAGAGAGTGTTG
>PEAL01000069.1 GCA_002753725.1 Deltaproteobacteria bacterium | reverse complement strand
GTTTTTAACTTTTAACTTTTTCAATTAATTGTTTTAATTCATCAATAAGAGGTGGTAAATCTTCTGTGATAGTATCCCAAACTCTGTCAAGATCTATATCAAAATATCCATGTACAAGTCTATTTCTCATTCCAATAACATCATTCCAAGGAATTTCCGAATATTTTTCCCTTAAGTTCTTCTCTTGTTCTATTGTTAATGAACGAAATAGCTTCATTCGCTGCATCTAACATGTGTTGAATTCTAATTTGATTTTTACTCAGCATGTTTCACTTCAGAAGTATTTAAAACAGAATCTCGAAAATATTTACTTAGTTCATTTTTAGTTCTCAAGTCTACTTTCCGCTTAAAAAGATGCGATAACTCTCTTTCTATTTTAGACATTTTTATTAAGCCCATTTTATAATTGTTTGATATTTCAATTAATATATCTATATCGCTTTCATCATTAAATTTATCAGTCAATATAGATCCAAAAAATGATAACCTTGTAATATGATTCTTCTGACAAATTTTTTTTAAATCATCATATTTAGCATTGGTATTTGATAACAAAGGATGAAACATTTTATTCTCATTTTTGATTATATATGCTGAAAAGAATATTCAACAACAACCAACCATTTGTTTTTAAAAATTTTTTTGTAATCATAAGTTTTTAATTTTCTTATTTTAATTATTATCGGGTGCAACGCAAAAAGAGACATTAACGCCCATTGTCTGAACCTGGATTACACTGATTAAGATGTTTTGTAAAGTGTTGTTTGTTTAATAAAAAATGATTCTTTCCCAAAATTACTATGAACAGGCGTCACCTGCGCCCCCACAATAGCTTGCAAGATTTAGGTTAAAGTTGACTTTATTTTCTGCCAATCAAATAAACAGGAGAGAAAAGGACAGAAAAAAATTCACTTTTTTCGCAGGTAAATACCCTGGGTAAGAACACTTTTTGCATTGTGCTTACATCGTATTACAGAATTATTAATAAATTCTGACAGTACAGTATAGAGAACAGTAAGGATAAGAACATATGAATAATGAACCAGTATACATAAAGTACGGGATTGCAGGCCTGTTTATAGTGATAGGTATTATGGGGATGACTGTGTTTTTTTTGATAACAAACAATGGGCACGATTTTGTCCGTTTTTACCCCGTTCAGGCGTTTTGGTTAATATTTTTCATGAGGTTGCTATTGATTGTTTTTCTGCTTGTAATCCTCGGCGTGTGGTTTTACTTTCGAAATCAGTTAAACCGACTGGTTATTGAACAAAACGAATTGAGAGAAAAGCATAAACAATCATATGTGCCAACAGATTCAGAAAAATTAGGAAAATTTGAAGAAGCCCGGCTGCAAATTTTAGCGACAGTAACAGAACAGGCCATTGAAGGTATTTCTATCGCAGATCTTGATGGTCATATACAATATGTCAACCATGCATGGTGTGTTATGCATGGCTACGAATATAATAAAGAACTGTTGGGGAAACATTTAAGCATGTTTCACAATGAAGAGCAGCTTAAACATGAAGTTGTTCCGTTCAATATTGAGGTACAGAAGCATGGAAAAAATATCGGTGAAGTCGGTCATATACGCAAGGATGGTACACTCTTTCCAACAATGATGGGAACCGTTTTGTTGAAGGATTCACATGGAAAAGCTTATGGTATAGCGGGGTTCGCCCAGGATATCACTGAGCAGAAACAAGCAGAAAAAGGATTATATCAAGCTTTAAAAGCAGCGGAAATAGCCAACAAGGCTAAAGATGAATTTTTATCAAACATGAGCCATGAAATGCGAACCCCCATGAACGGTATTATTGGTATGGCTTACTTATTGGCAGAAATGCAACTTACAGAAGAACAAAACCAATATGTCGGTATCATTCAAACCAGCAGTGAGTCGTTATTGACACTGATCAATAATATTCTGGATTATTCAAATCTTAAATCCAAAAATATTGAGATAATATGCCTGGACTTTGATCTGAAAAAAATACTGAAAGACACGGCTGAAAAGATGATCGCCAGAGCCAATGAAAAAAAATTGACAATGACATATTCCATTGCACCGGATGTTCCTTCCTCTTTAAAAGGTGATCCAGAAAGACTTCGCCAGATACTGGTCAATCTCATAGAAAATGCCATCAAATTTACAGGAAAGGGCTCCATTTTTTTAGGCGTTGAACTTGAAAAAAACGATTCATGGAATGTAAAAATTCGGTTCACGATAAAAGATACTGGCATTGGTATTCCGAAAAACCTTCAGCCAGGGCTATTTTCAGCCTTTATGCAGGCAGACGGCTCCACCACCCGACAATATGGCGGTGCCGGACTTGGCCTGGCAATATCCAAACAAATAGCTGAACAGATGGGCGGTGAAATTAGTGTTGAAAGCGTTCCTGATTCAGGTTCTTCATTTTGCTTTACCGCAACGTTTGAGAAACAATCTGACACTTAAAAAAGACCTGTTCAAGATGGCGGGTAAATTTTTTTCTTGCTAAAAGACTTGCTTTTTAGATAAAAGCGTCAATATTTTGAGAATCAACAGATATTCTAAAGGAGGTTTCTTTTTATGCATTTTAATTATTTAAAACAATTATCCATGGTGATGATGTTCTTTTTTGTTCTGGTTTCTTTGGCTGGATCATCTGAAACACGCAATCGTACCTTTTCAGAACAGGACGTCGGCACCATGAAAACGACAAAAGCTGTCATTCATACACAGTTCGGAGAGATACATGTTTCATTTTATCCAGAAGTTGCTCCCAACCATGTAAACAATTTTATAGAACTGTCAAAAGCGGGTTTTTATAATGGTACAACCTTTCACCGGGTTATCCCCAATTTTATGATTCAGGGAGGCGATCCAAATTCAAAAAACACTGATCGTTCCACACACGGTACCGGTGGCCCGGGATATCAATTGAAAGCTGAATTCAATTCATATCCGCATCGACGAGGTGTTTTATCCATGGCGCGATCTGCACATCCAGATAGTGCAGGGTCTCAATTTTTTATTTGTGTGGCTGATGCCCGTTTTTTAGACAACAAATATACGGTTTTTGGAAAAGTAGACAAAGGGATGTCTATTGTTGATACCATTGTTGCCCAAAAGCGTGATCGACGGGACAATCCCCTTGCTCGAGTAGAAATGACCGTTAATATTATTGATCCACCACCTAAAGCACCGGAAAAGATCGATACAAAAGAAAAGCCAGCAGAACCCACAACTATCAAAACAGATAGCAAACAGGATAAAAAGCCTTAACCGGATCAACAAACAATGGATCCATTAACCCATGCACTTTCTGGGATGGCCGGCAGTCTTTGTCAGCCATCTCATACCAAACGGCATCATCTTTTTTGTATGATTGCTGCCAGCTTACCCGATATTGATAATCTGGCTTTTCTTTTTGGTGAAGAAGCATATTTATTGCATCATCGGGGATTTTGTCATTCCTTTGTCGGCGGCTTTTTTCTGGCAGCAATACTGGTTTGGGTGGCGCGATTGTTTGACAACACTCTGAAATGGCGAAACTATTTTTTTGTGGCGTATGCCTTTATTGGCCTGCATCTTTTTTTAGATGTTATCACATCCTATGGCACCCAGATATTTCTTCCTTTTTCCAATGTCCGATATTCAATTCCGTGCGTATTTATCATTGATTTTCTGCTGACAGGCGTATTGGTCGCTGGCGTTATATGGGCTTGTTTTCATATTAAATACAGACAACTCATTGCAAGCATCACCCTGGGGTTTATCTTGATATATCCAGGATTCTGCAAAACAATACAATATATCCAACTGGAACGATCCAAAACAGTTTTCAGCCAGGGGACCGAGTCGTTCACAAGCATAACTGTCTTGCCGGCATTCTTTGCACCACTCTACTGGAAAATTATAATAGAAAAAGAGAATAGCTATGAATTGAGACACTTATCTATTTTAGCAGATGTAATGCTTTCTCAGGCCTATATATACACTAAGGCTGACTTGAAACAAATGATCCGATGGGTGCCACAGGTTCGCTTTATTAAAACATTTGACTGGTTTGTGGATTTTCCAGCGGAAAGACGTCAAAAAATCGATCAAATGCACTGCATTTCTATCTTTGATCTAAAATTTATTTCTGCACATCCGTGGATAGAACGTCTGAGAGACGTTGAAAGAATGCCATTTCAATTGCACCTATTTTTTAATGATCATCATCAGTTTGTTAACTATCGATTTTAAGGCATTCCATCAACGCAGTCTTTATTTTATTGTCTCCGATAAACCCATTATGCTTCCATTCGTTTCATTTTTTTTCTTTCATGTTCATCAAGCAATATCTTCCTTAAGCGAATAGATTTAGGAGTTACTTCAACATATTCATCTTCTCCAATATATTCCATTGCTTCTTCCAAAGAAAATTTTATGGGCGGTGATATGGATAACTTTTCATCTGAACCCGAAGCCCTCATATTGGTCAGTTTTTTAGTTTTAAGCACATTGACCACAAGATCTACTTGCCGGGTGCTTTCACCAATCACCTGACCTGTGTAGACATCTTCGTTTGAGTTAATGAAAAATTTCCCCCTGTCTTGCAGTTTATCAATGGAATAAGCAACGGATGTTCCAGTGTTCATGGCAATCAAAGCACCATTTCTTTTATTTTTGATGGTACCTTTCCAGGGTTCGTATCCTTTAAATCGATGGGAAAGAACGGCCTCGCCTTCGGTGGATGTTAATACAGGATTGGTCAAGCCAATCAACCCTCTGGCAGGTATTTTAAATTCCAGATTAACCCTGTCATTCTTTGTCTGAATGTTCAGGAGGTCTCCTTTTCGGCTGGAAACAATTTCGATTACTTTTCCGGAAAATTTTTCAGAAACGTTTACATATAAGAGTTCGATGGGCTCATGTTTAAAACCATTGATTTCTTTTGTAACCACCCTCGGTTGACCCAATTGAATTTCATATCCTTCTCGTCTCATGGTTTCCACAAGCACGGATAAATGAAGCGTTCCCCTGCCATACACCAGAAAGCTTTGCGCAGAATCTGTATTTTCTACCTTTAATGCCAGATTTCTTTCTGTTTCTTTATACAATCTTTCTCGAAGATGGTTTGAAGAAACATATTTTCCTTCTTTACCAAAAAAGGGTGAGTTATTAATGGTGAAAAGCATGTTCATTGTGGGTTCATCAACAGCAATCGGCTTTAAAGGTTCAGGTTCTTCAAAATCCGCAATGGTATCTCCAATATCAAAAAATTCAAGCCCCATGATCGCGACAATTTCTCCGGATTTAATTTCTTTTTTTGTTTTTTCTTTTCCAAGGCCTTCAAAAATATAGAGTTCCTTGATAACCGAATGATTGATCTGTCCATTTCTCTGAACAATAGAAACATGATCCCCCATTTTGATACTTCCCCGATGAATTCTTCCCACAGCAATGCGTCCAATATAGGAGGAGTAATCCAATGAACTGATCTGCAATTGTAAAGTTCCCGGATTATCTTTTGGGGGGGCAATGTGTTCAATAATGGTATCTAATAGATAGGTTATATCTTCTGTTGGTGTTCTCCAGTCAGGTCCCATCCATCCTATTTTGGAAGACCCATAAACAATGGGATAATCCAGTTGGTCATCTGTAGGATCAAGGGAATACATTAATTCAAAAATAAGCTCATTGCTTTCATCTGGATTACAATTGGGTTTGTCAACTTTATTGATCACGACAATCGGCTTTAATCCTAGCTCCAGTGCTTTTTGCAAAACAAATCGTGTTTGTGGCATAGGGCCTTCAAAAGCATCCACAAGCAGTAACACACCATCAGCCATATTTAATACCCGCTCCACTTCACCACCAAAATCCGAGTGGCCGGGGGTATCAATAATATTTATTTTTGTTTCTTTATATCTTACAGATACATTCTTGGATAAAATTGTTATTCCTCGCTCTCGCTCCAAATCATTGGAATCCAGAACCAATTCCTGAACCTCCTGATTACTCCTGAACAACTTTACCTGATGTAAAATTCTATCAACCAATGTTGTTTTTCCATGATCAACATGCGCAATAATCGCAATATTTCTAATGTCCATAAATATGTCTTCTTTTTGTATGAAAATTAATGAATGAGAATGCCTGTCAGGCATTTAAAGGATGTCTCGTTTGTGACGTTTAAGTAGAAGTGGGTTATTGTTGAGATGCATGATGGCCAGATTGATATTGAAAAGCCTGGAGCGGGAATTCTTTTTGAATGAAATAGAGAATAAGCCTGCATCAATATTCATAAAGTCTGAAACGTATAAAAAAACCGGCTGGTAACAGCCGGTTTTTTTATACACAGCAAATTGGCTTCTATTAAATTTTGTAGCCTTTTCGGACTGCGATGCGATGTCGTCGCATGGCCTCACGCAATTTACGTCGTCGGTACTCACTGGGCTTTTCGTAGCTTTTTTTAAGCTTCAGCCGTTTAAAAAGACCGTCATTCTGTATTTTTTTCTTTAAAATGCGAATGGCTTTCTCGACATCGTTGTCAATAACTTTGACTTCAAGGTCTTTCAATAATCTCGCCCCCTTTATGTCAATTTAAAAACTTCAAATTATTGAAGTTTGGAAAGCAATTCTTCACTGACTTCTTTCACACCAGGTGTGCCATCCAATGTGACATATTTGACTTCACCCTTATCTTTGAAATAATATGCAGCAGCCAGTGTACCGGTATCGGTATCATAGTAAATATTATGGCGTTTGCTGATGGCAGATTCATCCTGATCATCGGATCGTGTTTTCAATTCACCACCACACACACGGCAAATATCACCATTGGGTTTGATCGCATCAATATAAATATTATTGGGATGATTGTTATCTGTTTGACAGATGCGTCGGCCCATAATTCTATTTTTTGCCAGCTCACGGTCCAGTATAAGTTCAACCACAATATCCAGATCCATGGATGCTGCCTTTAAGGCCTCATCCAATTTTTCTGATTGGTTCTTATTTCTGGGAAAACCATCTAATAACCATCCTTTTTGACAATCATCTTGTTTCAGACGATCCAGTATCATTGGAATGGTAATTTCATCAGGAACCAGCTCGCCTTTGTCAATAAAGCTTTTGGCTTTTGCGCCCAGTTCTGTACCTTTGGAAATATTATCGCGAAATATTGCGCCAGATTCAATATGTGCCATGCCATATTTATCTTTAATAATTTTTCCTTGTGTGCCTTTGCCGCCCCCATTGGGACCAAAAATTAAAATATTCATGAATGTCTCCTTTCTGGACAAATTTTTTTCAAAGTAAAAAATTTAATCAAAAAATATACAATTTAAAGCGAAATAGATCAAGTTTTTTATTGAATTTTTTCGAGCATTCCTAATCAAATTTTTTGAAATGGTTTTCGCCATCCCAGTATGACTTTATATTTTGATTATAATGTCAAAAAGTTAACCCTATTTTTTATATTTTTGATTGACTATCGATGTGCGACCGACGGGCAGAATAAAAAAAAAGGGCCTATGATCAGAAATCATAAACCCTTAATTACAAAGTACGCCCGGAGGGATTCGAACCCCCGGCCTACGGATTCGAAGTCCGGCGCTCTATCCAGCTGAGCTACGGGCGCAAGGTAAAGGGTGGATGAAGGGACTTGAACCCTCGACTACCAGATCCACAATCTGGTGCTCTACCAACTGAGCTACACCCACCATAAAAAAAAAGACTTTCTATCATAAGCTCTGATGGGATGCAAGTTTTTTTATTGCGGTTTCTGTTTTTTATTATTCATCTATATAGTGCCATTTAATCAGAGCTTTGGGTAAATTTTGGATAAAGCTCGACGGAGTATCCAGAAAACCATCTAAAGCCCGGTCATAAACATTTGTTGGACAGGTAATAAATAGTCTTTCTTTTGCTCGCGTTGTCGCAACATACATTAAGCGTAATTCTTCTTCAAGTGATTCAGGACTGTTCAAAGCATGAATCGTTGGGAACCGGCCATCCAATGCCCAGATGATGAATACCACCCTCCATTCAAGTCCTTTGGCTGAATGGATGGTACTCAAGGTTAAAAAACTTTTATCCGCATTATCCAATTCGGTTTCATCGTCTACCAGGGTATTGGGGGGCTCCAAGGCCATGTCAGTCAGGTAATGATCTAATTCTTCATAGCGTTGCATCATTTCTGCGATATTTCTTAGCTCTGCCATTCGCTGGGGGGCGTTATCCACGGTTCGCTCTAAAATCGGTTGATAATAATTCAACACCAGTTGAGCAATGGCTGGTAAGTCATGTATGTATTGATCAATGGATTCCAGCATATTTTTGAGCTGATCCAGTTGTGCAGAATATTTTGAGCGTGTTTTAAAGGTAAAAAGGCCTTGAAACCCAATCTGTTCATCAATAATATGTTGAGTAATTTTTTCCGCTGTTTTGGCTCCAACATTCTTCATCATTAAAAAAATTCTTCGCCAACTAAGCTCATCATAAGGATAAACCATAATCCTCAAAAGGGATAAGAAATCTTTCACATGTAATTTATCCAGAATTTTTAACCCACCATATTTAACATAATCAATGCCCTGATTTTTCAAGGCAATTTCCAGGTGATTGGAATGAAAGGCATTTCGAAACAATACGGCCATGTCTTGAAGTTTAATTTTATTCTTTTTGCTGAACTTAGTGATCATCTCAACGACAAAACGTGATTGGGTGTCCTCATCTGGAAGAATGATCATTTTGGGCAGCGTGCCTTTTTCTTGCTTTGAGTACAAATTTTTACTGAATCCCTCGTCAGCCTGTTGAAGCATGGCATTGGTCATTGAAAGAATGGGTTGACGAGACCGGTAATTTTCTTCAAGTTTAATCACAGTGGTTCCTGGAAAATGCTTTGGGAAATTTAATATATTTTTATAATGGGCACCACGAAAGGCGTAAATACTTTGTGCATCATCACCAACCACCATCACATTTTGATGCTGACTGGCCAGCAAACGAACAATTTCAGACTGGATAATGTTGGTGTCCTGGTATTCATCGACCATGATATATAGATATTGATTGGATAAAAAATCACGCACATCTTTTTGGAGTTTCAGTAAGTCTCTCAAATAAACCAATAAATCATCATAGTCCATTGCAAACTGTGCGCGTTTTTTTTGCTGATAGGCGTGTTGCAATTTTATTAATGTTGTTGCTTCATGGGAAAAGTGTGCATGTTCTGATTCCAAAATTTCAAGAATGGATTTGTTTTTATTGATCGATTTACTGATAATGGATGCAATGGTGGCCTTATTGGGAAAGTGACGTTCCCGGGTGTTTAAGTGCCACTCGTTGCGTATCGTGTTGATCATCGACTGAACATCCGTTGTATCCATGATAGAAAAACCATGATTGAATTGAATTCTTGGTGCATACCTTCGTAAAATGCGATTGGCAAAAGAATGAAAGGTTCCGCCGGTTACTTGTGAACATCGATGATCCAAAAGTTTGGATGCACGGGACAGCATTTCTTCGGCTGCTTTTCGCGTAAATGTCAGTAATAATATCTTTTCAGGCGGAACACCATCCTCAATCAAATGAGCAACACGATATGTCAATGTTCGGGTTTTACCGGTTCCTGCGCCGGCAATAACCAGAATAGGACCATCATGAAGCGTCACAGCCTGGTACTGAGCTTCATTGAGCTCTGTTTCGTATGATAATTGATATGATTTCATAATATGGGATAATTCTTTTCATTTTCAAAATATTGTTCAAAGTTATTTTCCGACAGAAATCGAGACACCATCGCACTGAGAACATCCGCCGGGTCAAAAGAATGATATTTCCCATTATCATCTTTTTGAGCTAATTTTTTGCATTGTTGCACAACCGCTTGAAGGCAGGATGGGGGAATGTCTATGTTTACACAAACGGTTAGCAATCCTGAATCGTTCATCTTTTTAGTCCCCTTAATTAAAATAAATGGCTTCTTCTATAAAATTAATTTTAGACGATAGCATTAAATTTTTGTACATGTCAACTATCTGAAAAAATTATATTCATTGAAACACATTATTGCCCTGTTATCTTCATTATGCAACGTATTTCAATTCAAATGATTTTTCGATAAACCTGCCAATATATTTTTATTGAAACTAATATTTTATAAGTTTGCCTGAGGTATAATGAATAAGCACTTGACTTTTCATCCTTTTTAAGATTATCCTCTCATGATTTGAATGATTGTCGTTTTCACGTTTTTTTGATTTAATCTTTAAGGAGGTCACATATGAAATGGTTTGTTGAATGTTCGTATCAAAAAATATTTTTTTTATCTGCTGCTTTTGTTTATTTAACAAGTACTGTGGTGTTTGCCAAACAATTTGAGGGAGTACAGATAACAGTTGGTGTTCAAAATGTTTCTGCCATTGGTAGTCCTGCAATAGAACACGCCAAAACCTGGGAGAAACGAACCGGTGGAAAAGTAAAAATTATTCAGCATCCTTTTAAAGATTTGTTTGATCATTTCTATCAGTCCATGACAAAAGAACCTGCCATTTATGATGTTATCCTGTTTGCTCCAGGCTGGGCGGGTGATTTTTTTCCTTATCTGGATGAATTACCCGATGAACTTGCCGATGATGAATCCTTTGATGATATTCATCCGACGTATCGAGATCGATTAATGAAATGGGATGGTCGTTGGATCGCAGTAACCGTTGATGGTGATCTTTTTAATGGCTACTGCCGCAAAGATTTATTTGAAAAAGAGGACAACCGAAAGGCGTTTAAAGAAGCATTCAACTATGAATTAACCATTCCCGAAACCTGGAAAGAATATGCTGATATTGCTAAATTTTTTACAGGTCGAAAAGATTCAAACGGAAAACAATTATATGGCGCATCAGAGGCTTTTGCTTTTGGTGGTCAACAATTCTGGGATGTTTTTAGCCGGGTATCTGCCTATACCAACCATCCCAATTATCCAGGTGCGCAATTTTTTCATCCGGAAACCATGTCCCCTCAAATTAACAATCCTGCCTGGATCAGAGCTGTAACAGAATATTTGCAAATTCTTGATTACTGTCCGCCTGATGCCATTAATTTCGATATTGTCAAGGTTCGGGAATCCTTTTTAAGCGGTCAGACAGCCATGGCTCTGGACTGGGGAGATATTGCCCAGCTCGCATCTGATCCCAATAAATCTCAAATTGTCGGTAAAGTGGGCTATTTTGTCCTTCCGGGCACGCGCGAAGTCTGGAACATAAAAAAACAACATTGGGATAAGATGTCAACGCCTCATATGGCACCTTTTTTGGCCTTTGGTGGCTGGACCGCAGGGGTGCCATCGAACAGTAAGCAAAAAAAAGCCGCGTGGGATTATATCATGTGGTATACTAACCCTGAAAACAGTCTTAAAGATGTTGTCAAAAGCGGAACAGGAATTAATCCTTACCGGTTTACCCATTTTACCAATATCGATGCCTGGACAAAAGCCTTATCCCGTCAATCGGCATCAGAATATTTATCGGTTTTACAAGCCAGTCTGGATGCTCCTTGCGCTGCCCTGGATTTGAGGGTTCCCGGTTTGCATCGATACACCCGTTCTTTTGAAATCCACCTGACACGCGCTTTAAAAAAGGAAATTTCTGTTAAAGAGGCCCTGGATACTGTTGCCTTGGAATGGGATAAAATTACAGATTCTTTAGGACGAAATCGTCAATTGTCAATATATCGTTCATCAATGGGGTTGCCCCCCTTAGCAAGCACGATTGAATAACGTTTTCTGTGTCATCAATTGATTAAAAAAAATATCGATACCCAAAAAGGAGAGTGAATCAATGCACTATTTCAAACGAATTCTATTACTGATGATCACATTGTGTTTAAGTATTAACATGACCGCGTACGCATCGATGGCTAAAAAATATGTTATCGGTTTTTCTCAAGTAACAACAACAGAACCCTGGCGGTTACTGTTCAATAAAGAATTGAGAGCCGAAGCTGAAAAATATCCTGAAATTCAACTGATCGTTCGGGATGGTAACGACAATATTAACAAACAAATTTCTGATGTTGAAGATTTTATCCGCATGAAGGTCGATGCCATTTTAATTTCTCCAAAAACAGCTAAAGAACCAACGGCTGTTCTTAATAAAGCCTACCATGCCAAAATACCAGTGATTGTTCTGGATCGGGATATCGACAATGATCAGTATTCTCAGTTTATTGGTGGGGATAATAAAATCATTGGTAAGGCTGTCGGAGAGTATATTGTCAATCTTCTGGGAGGTAAAGGAAAAGCAAAGGGAAATATTGTGGAGATATGGGGAGGAAAGCGATCCTCACCCGCTCAGGATCGCCACAGTGGTTTTTATAATGTTATCAAACAGGAACCAGGAATTCGATTACTGGGTGAAGCCAAAGATGGCGATTGGAAACAGGATAAGGCCTACGAAATTATGGCAGATGCCATTGAACAATTTCCTAAAATTGATATTGTTTATGCACATAACGATCCCATGGCTTTTGGTGCATATATGGCAGCTAAAGATGTGGGATTACATAAATTAATCAAATTTTTAGGTATTGATGGTATTCCTGTTGAGGGGGTCCGATGGGTTAATGATGGTATTCTTACAGCAACATTTTTGTATAAAACCCCTGGTGATGAAGGCATTCGCCAGGCGCTACGAATTTTACAGGGAGAATCGGTTCAAAAACGAATCTCTCTGCCAACACTGGTTATTGATAAAAACAATGCAGGAACAATTCTCAAACAAAATGGTTTAAACAGGTAACGTTTGTTATGAAATGGTTTAAAGATTTTCAATCTCGCCTGTACGTATCTTTTTTGTGTATCTGGTTATTGATTCTTTTTTCCACAGCATTTTCCATTTATTCATTCAATCGCTTTGGAAAAGTAATGGATAGCACAACCGGAGAAGCTATTCCCGAAATGCTGGCAGCCATGCGACTGTCCGAGAGAAGCGCCATGCTCACAGCAATTGCACCTGTTTTGGCAGCATCTGAAAATGTTGAACAACTCCGCGCAACCTCTGAGCGTATGGACCATTTGATCAGTGATATTGACTATAATTTGCAATTACTTGCATCTCGATCTATTGAAAAAATTGTTTTCGGAGTAAAAGCGTCCAGCACTGAAATAAGGCAAACACTTTCAGAAATTAAAAATGCGACCTCAAACCGCATTGACCTGTCGAATCAGATTTATGCTCATAAGCAAGATATTTTAAAACTGCATAATGACCTTGTTGATACCGTCACGCCTATTATCTACGGTGCCGATTCTCTGGCAAATTTGTTTAGCCGTCGTACAGCCCGAAAAAATTATTCAATGGTGAATATTTTTTCCCGAACAACGATCATGCCCATGATTCACATGATGAACATTCATTCTTCGGGAAAAAGCTATCACGACCAACTTGTTTATGATGACAACCATCCCATTCAATCCATTGTATCGTCTCAAAATCAATGGTTTGAAGAAACACACAATTACCTTGAAACAATCACTGACGTTGTTGAACCTGAAATGTACACAGGATTGACAGACACCCTTAAAACCTATCAAACAAAACTATCTGCTCTTTCAACATCTGAGGATATCACCTCTCAAAAGCAGCTTATCCTTGAAGCGAATCATGCCTTGAATGCTTTTCTTTCTCACACAAAAGCCTGCATTGATAGAAAAAAAGAAGCCCTTGATCATTTTAGTAAAGACGCACGAAAAAATTTTACTGAAGCTATGGATGAACTGATGAATGGTACTGTTAAAGATTTGGGATATGCATTGAATATCAAAGCTGAGGGGAATTTATTGATCAGTCTTTTTAACTCAGCGATGGATGTGTACCAGATGGATCAGTTAGTCAATATACAGAACCTTTACCGTCGAAGCAGAGCAACTTTTCATCAGGCCGCAGATATTTTCAAATCAAGTGCTCTGGCAAAACGAAATCCGATTTTAGCAGAAAATGTTGCGAATATCAAAAAACGTATCTTTTCATTCGGAGAAGGGGAAAACGATCTTTTTAAAATTCGTCAAAAAGAAATTGAGATTCGTGATGACAGTCTTTCACTCATGGAAAAAAACCGTGAGATGACCTCAAAAATGACACTTGAAATCGACATGCTGGTTCAAAAAGTTCAGCAAGATGTATCAAATCTTCAAGCAAACATGAAAAATGGGAAAAATACCGGAAATTCCGTTTTAATCGCTATGTGTGCCGTTTGTTTGTTGCTATCTGGACTGATTGCATTTTTTACAGTAAAAATCTTTACTGCCCATGAGCAGGATTTGATAAAAGCCAAAAATGCGGCTGAAGTCGCTGCTCAAGCCAAATCCGATTTTCTGGCAAATATGAGCCACGAAATTCGAACGCCAATGAATGCTATTATTGGTATGTCTGATCTACTGCTAACAACTCACCTTACAGACCGTCAAAAAGAATATCAACAAATTGTCAATACCTCCGCCCATTCTCTGCTGAACTTGATCAATGATATTTTAGATTTTTCTAAAATCGATGCCGGCAAACTGGATATGGAACAGACCAATTTTTACCTGAAAGAAACCATTGATGATATTACTGATATGTTCCGCGAAAAAGCCGCTCAAAAAAATATTGAACTGATTGTATCCATTGATAAAAATACGCCAAACGGGTTGGTGGGTGATCCATCGAGACTGCGACAGATCATTGTCAATTTAATGTCCAATGCTGTCAAATTTACAGATCAGGGTGAAATCATCCTTGATGTGGCAACCATCGAACAATCAGAAAAAAATGCTTTTCTTATTTTTTCAGTCAAAGACACGGGGATTGGTATTCCAAAAAATCTTGTTCAAAAATTATTTTCAGCATTTACGCAGGCTGACGAATCAACCACCCGAAAATATGGAGGAACAGGGCTGGGCTTAACAATTTGTACGCGTTTGGCAGAACTGATGGGCGGGGAAATTTCCGTTGAAAGTGAACCAGGAAAAGGTAGTAATTTTTCATTTACAGCTAGGTTTGCGCTGCATACTGAAATGTCTCCGCGTGATTTTCTTTTTCCGGAAGATGTAAAAAAACTCGTATTTTTAGTGGTTGATGACAACGAAAACAGTTTGAAAGTGACCCAGGGGCTCATTGAATCGTTTGGTTTTAAAACGTATCCATCCAAATCTGGCGCTGAAGCACTTTCTATTCTGAATGATCCAACATCAACAATACCGGAACCTCAAATCATTATTCTGGATTATTTCATGCCAGGAATTAATGGAATTGAAACCGCTAAATATATTCGAAAGATTGATTTATATAAAAATATACCCATCATCCTTATGAGTGCTTTTGGACAGGAACATGATATCAGTGCCGAAGATCGTATATGGCTGGATGCATTTATTCTAAAGCCCATAAAACAATCTTATCTATTTGATACCATTATGACAGTACTCGATAAAAAAAGATCACAACGGGTGGATTCTAAAAAAGTCTATCAATTGGAGTGTGTATCACCGGAAACGACAACCGAATATGTAGAGAACTCAGACCTTCAAATTTTACTTGTTGAAGATAATGTGTTCAACCAACGTGTGGCATTGGAAATTCTCGAAAATGAAAGTTTTTCAGTAACTGTTGCCAATAATGGATTAGAGGCGATTGATACCCTGTGTAGTGGAAAGTATCATCTAATACTGATGGATATTCAGATGCCTGAAATGGATGGACTTGAAGCCACCCGACGAATTCGAAAAATGCCAGGCTTTGAATCGCTTCCCATCATTGCCATGACCGCCCACGCCATGAAAGGTGACAAGGAAGTATGCATTGAAGCGGGAATGAATGACTATCTTACCAAACCCATAAACCGTGGCCAACTGTTTCAAGTAATCGAAAAATGGATTAAACAAAAATTCATACAGCCCGTCAGTCAAGAAGCAGATCCTGTTAATAACAAAGCCAACATCCAACCTACAAATTCAGAAACGCCTTCTGTTATTCAGTCAGCATCTCCTGTTTTTTCACCCACTGATCCATCGACCAGGGAGAAAAATCTTTCAGATGAAACGCACCCCTTATCCGTTCAGTCCCAGGACAAAGAACCGAAAGAACCGAAAGAACCGATGCTGTTTATCGAAGAAGGCCTTGAGCGGCTCGGTGGTAATCGTAGCGTTTACATTGAGTTATTACAGTTTTTCTGTACGACATATATCGATTTTGTATCCAAATTAAAAGATTTGATTAAAAATGATTATGAATTTGCAATTAGAGAAGTCCACAGTTTAAAAGGTGCTGCTGGTAATTTATCGGCCAAATCGACTCAAAAAGCAGCTTTGAAACTGGAAAATGCTCTCAAAGAAAAACAAGAGGAACAGATTTTGCCATTGTTAGACCATCTATCAATGACATTAAATCAAACCTTTGATTTTATAAAAGCATTACCTGACTTTCAGAATAAGGAAATGGAATTATCACCTGAAATAGACCCTGAAATAACCCAAGAAACCATTTCAACATCGCATCCCCAATCCCGAGTAGATCACACTGATATTATTCAACAATCTCGGTCGGATTTAGAACAATTTCATAATCTTCTTAAGGACGCTAACCCTGTCGGCATTCCTGAATTGGCAGCATCTCTTAAATGTGTATTTGAAGAGATTGGTCAAGAATCCAATTATCTTAAATTAATAGATCTCATTCAACAGTTTGATTTTTATTCCGCCAATCAAGTTTTTTCAGAGATGATGCTTGAAATGGGCCTTTGACGTGTTATTTTTTATAAAAAGACAATGACCTATTTATTGACAGATGTTCAATCTTTATATAAGCTCATTGTATTTCATTCTCGACCAAAGTTATAGGGTATTTTATTATTTCCAAGTACTCGGTTATGACTTTGATCATTACATCAAAGCAACTAAAAAGTATTTAAATAAGGTGGCTTAATAAATATAACGAGCTACTAAAAAAAGCCCTTATAATTCTATAATTGATAATAATGATAATTGGAAAATTAGTTCGATTTTGTAATATTTTTAGAGAATTAAATTATGTTTTTATTTCCATGTCCATACTTGAACAATGAAGTTGAATTAACTGATGAAAGAAAGTTGCATATACAAAAGCATCATCCAGATTTAATCCCTGAATATGAAACATGTATTGCAAAAACACTGTATGATCCTGATCATATACGTACAAGCTCACGATACGGTAATGCAAAAATTTTTTCAAAATGGTTTAGTTCTGTCAAAAATGGAAAATATATTGTAGTTGTAGTTGTTAGTGACAATATGCCATATGAAAGACATTGGATTATAACTTCATATATTTCTCGCAAACTATCGACAAAAGGAATTATATGGAAAAAAACTTAACTTTTGAATATGATCGTAGTGCTGATATACTCTATATCAATACATGTTCTCCTTATTCTGATCAAGAAACTGAAGAGCTCGGAGATGATATTGTTGCAAGAATGAATCCTGCTAGTAATACGATAGAAAACTTAGAAGTGTTATTTTTCTCAACAAGGCTTTTAAGAAATAACTTATTTAGCCTACCAATTGTTACACAAATGAATTTATGCACTGCTTGACGGTAATGTATTATGCATAAAATAATTTTTGTATAATTGTTTGTGTTTAACTAATTGGCAGGCTGTCATCAATTTTGCAGTTAGCGAGTACATTTTACAACACAATTAAAAAGGTTCAGTGTTAGCACTTTTGTAATTGATTAAAGATCAAAGTTCTTGGTTTCTATCACGTTTAGCAAAATTTACGCCAGCTACAAGGTTTCAAATTTGCGGTAAAAATTAAATTTACTCATAATTGTTTGTAATTTGCCAATCTACTGGGCTGTCATAAATTTTGCAGTTAGCGAGAATATTTTTTAACATTAATAAAAAGGTTCATTTCAAAAATATTCGTTCTTGGTTATTGTAAAAAAGAGTTATTGGTAATTGGAAATATGGATCAAAACCCAATTATCGGTAGTTTGCAATAAAATAAATCAGTAACCAAATAAAATAATTAGAAATACAATATCTGTGTCGAGGTGACACCAAAAGCTAAGCGCATTTTTACAACTATCGTTTTTCAGTGGTTTAAGCATGTAAGTGCATCAAATAAAGTCCTTTTTGCTTTTGGTGCACCTCACACCTGTTCATTATTGTTTTTCGAAAATCTGATTTTTTATATCAAATAATTACTTGGAGTTGTCTTATGACAGAAAAAATGAACACACGACACATGTATTTTGTTCCCTGGCCCTTATTAACATTGGGCGTTGTGGGAGTGATCGCATTTATTCTTATGTTACCATTCATTTTGGGAACCGTTGCTATTGTTGGTGCATTTTCTGGTTATCTGATTTGGCGCGTGAATAAATTTTTTAGGCGGATAGAGGCTGACCACCTGTGGAAAAATGAGGAAGAACGTCAACAGTATGCAGATCAACCCATCATAGAAGTTATGCCCTCTGCAATTGATATAAAGCCAGCTCAACTGGATTAAAAGAATCTTCTGTTTTACAGATTCGAGCATCGTCATAAAACTTGTGATACATAGCATTAAAACATTATTCAGTGATTGTTTGTCTCTAACTGTTCGGCACGGCTATGACCATCTTGCAGAGAGAGAGAGAGAGAGAGAGAGAACCTTTTTTAATAAACTTCATAAGCATAAAGGTGACACTTTCGTAACTGGTATATAGTTTTGATGACCAACTTGAAAATAACTTATAGCAAAGAAAAAGATTCTAAATTACAAAAAGATAGAGGTATTTCTTTTAGGGATTTCATCAATAAGATAATAAAATTAGATATTTTAGATGATATTAAACATCCGAACATAACTAAATACCCAAATCAAAGAATGTTTATAATTGAATTAGAGAATTATGCTTATTTAGTTCCATACGTTGAAGATGAGAATGGAATATTTCTAAAAACAGCATTCCCTAGTAGGAAAATAACAAAAAAATATTTAAGGTAAATGAAAAATGAAACCAAAACCTATTAGCGAACAAATGAAAACTTTAGATAAGCATGAACTTGAAATGCTTGAATCTGTTGAACATGACGAATGGATTTCTAATTATAACGCATTAGATCAATTTGAAAAGAGAAAAAGAGAGTTAGCCTTAGCTGCACATAACTCAATTGTTCAACACAAAAAGAATAATAATGATATAAATATCAATACCGCCTGGCAAAGTTCGTCCGCCTGGAGTTGAAACTCCAGGCTATTTCTGTGTCGTCCCTTCGGGACTTATAGTGTCTTACAATAAATGCAAGCTTCGAATATTAAACAGT
>PEAL01000455.1 GCA_002753725.1 Deltaproteobacteria bacterium | reverse complement strand
CTGCTTCCGCTTTTTTTTTCTCTACTTCCGCTTTTTCTTTCTCTGCTTCCGCTTTTTTTTTCTCTACTTCCGCTTTTTCTTTCTCTGCTTCCGCTTTTTCTTTCGCTGCTTCCGCTTTTTTTTTCGCTGCTTCCGCCCGTTTTTTCTCTATGTCCGCCCGTTTTTTCTCTATGTCCGCCCGTTTTTTCTCTGTGTCCGCTCGTTTTGTTGCGACCTTAGCTTTTTCTTCACCTGTTTTAAGAATATTGCCTTTAGAATCATACCATCGGAGCCAGTCCGCATTCATTTGTTCATAGATGCCTTTTTGAATGGTTAAACCAATATCAATTTCATCAAACCATAGCTTTTTACTTCTCAGGTCTTTAGGTGAAAATGAAACATATGAATGATCGATTAATTTAAACGCATGAAGCGTTGTTTTATAAATATGTAAGCCTGGATCATAAATGACATAATATTTGACGCCCATATTTTGATATCTTTGTCGTTTTTTTCGTTTCTCACGGCCCTTTTTGTTGGATACAATTTCAATGACCAGTTCAGGCGGCTTACCAAATACGCTAATAAAATAGCACCGATTCTTTTTTTTCCAAATATCTTCAGCAAATGTAACATCTAAGCTTAAAAAAACATCTGGAACGATAGCCGTTGTTGGATTTTTTTCATAAATTCCAACGTTAGCAAGCGATAGAAAAGGTTTTTCTCTTTCCCAACTGGCATGTATCGCATCAGGTAACAATCGTTGTTGACGTTCAGAAAAAATATTGTCCACGGGTTCATCATCCTCCGTAATAAATTGATTATAGTCAATTTCAGTTTCAATGATAGGTTCTGGCAAACCTTCTTTTTTATATCCCTTATAAACGGTAGGATTATAATTTCTGTTTGCAGATTTAACATCATATCTAATTTGTTTTTTTTGCATGGATACCCCCATAAAAAATAAAAAAATTCCTTAATCGAACCGAAAATAAATCCAAATTCCAAGACTTGTCAAACAATTAATTTTGAAAAATCATACCACAAAAATATATTGAGTCACAGGAAATATTGGCTCTGAAAAAAACGCAGAAATTTTACCCAATGTGACACCCTCTTGTTCCTCTGTAAATTTTTTTCTAAGAATCTTTAGTTATTTACTATTGTCATTAAACAGTTTTTTATGTTAATTTAACCCAAATTACTTCCATTGAATCATCAGATAGTTAAGAATCATCATATCAGATGATTTTTTACACACATGCTCAACAACAAAATAAGGGTTCCACAAAAATGAATCGACATATTATTTGGGGTATCGTGACAGGTTTCTTGCTGTTTTCAACATTTTCTGCCAACGCTTTGGATTCTGGCCGCCCGCATGGAATTACAGAAAATAGTCTGGGAACAACGGTTTCTGGAGACAGTATTTATACCATTTCAGGGGGAACATCATCAGGAAATAATTTGTTTCATGGCTTTTCATCCTTTCACCTGCATGAAGGCGAGCAGGCTATTTTTAAAGGTTTGGATCATATTGATACCATCATTGCACGAATCACCGGCGGAGAAGCCTCATGGATTAATGGAACCATCACTTCAGAAATTTCCAATGCAGATGTATACCTACTCAATCCATCAGGCTTTATTTTGGGTCCCCATGCCGCACTGGATCTAACGGGTTCATTTCATGTGAGTACTGCTGATCGATTGGTCTTTGATGATCAATCTGTTTTTTATGCATCACAATCGCTGTCTGAAAATTTTCCTGAAGGCCACCCTATTGGCTTTGAGTACACTGCTAATAGCGCATTTTCTCCCATTATTATTCAAGATGCCAATTTGAGCCTGAATACCGGTCAAACTTTTTCTATAGTTGGTGGAGATGTTCGACCGGTATCATTGATCACCAACGTCTCTGATACTTCACCAGGCATAAGAATTCAAAACAGTCATATTCAAACGCCTGGCGGTTCTATCCGCCTGGCATCTGTTGCTTCTGAAGGCGTGGTCAGACTTGATGGTCATCCTTCAGAACAATCAATGGACATCGCCGGTAATATTGTTATTTCAGATGAAAGTGTGATTCAAACAGGCGGTATCTCTGCGGAATCATCCGGTCATATCTATATTTATGGTGGATTATTTTTTGGTGACCATGCTGAATTCAATACAGGTTCAAAAGGCAATTCGGGTGATATTGAAATTCAGGCGCAGGATATGACCCTTCGGAATCATTGCCGTCTGGATTCTCAGTCTTATGGTAATGGGGATGGTGGAGATATTCAATTAACAATAAACAATCAATTAACCCTTTCTGAAAGTGACATACAAACCAACGCTGCATCCAATGAAACAGGCAATGCCGGTCATGTCAGAATAGCAGCCAAAGACATGACACTTACCAATGCCTCACAAATTTCAACCGATACTTCCGGGGCAGGAAATGCCGGTCAAATCAATCTTGAATCCCAGGGGACAATTATCGTGACCAGTGGTAGTGAAATCCGTTCCAAAGCCTGGGATACCGCCATAGGAAATGCCGGTGATATTCGTTTAAATGCATCAGATATTATTATCAAACAAGCTGCTCTGATATCTGCTGACACAGATGGCAAAGGCAATGCTGCAAGTGTTACATTGATTGGCAAAAACTTGAGCATGGATCAAAAAGCAATGATTTCATCCTCATCAAACAGCAATAGAAATGGTGGCGATGCTGGAACCATTGATATTCGTTTTACAGGCGATATTGATCTGACTGATTCAGAAACGAGCATTCAATCCCTCAGTCTGGGGGAAGGGGCAGCCGGTAATATCAAAATCCTGGCAAACAATGTGTTTTTGAATCATCAGGCAACGATTTCATCGTCTAACCTCGGGGATAAAAATTATAACGGAGATGCAGGAACAATCAATATTATCGCTGGCAATACCATTCAATTAGCAAACAATAGCAGTCTGGCCACATCATCAAATTTTGCAGGTGGTGGACAAATCAATAGTGCATCTTCTAAATTGATTTATCTGTCGGACAGCACTATTAACACAAGCGTATCCCAGGGATGGGGCAGTGGTGGGGATATTTTTTTAACCACACAACTGATGTTTACAACCCGAAGCACAATACAGGCTAAAGCAGAAAATGGGCAGGGGGGAAATATTGACATCAGAACCCAACAATTTCTGGATGCATCCTATAACACGATTTCAGCATCCTCTCGTTTGGGGATTGATGGACGTGTAGATATTATGCAGCCGACGTCTGATATCACTATGGATGTCAGTCAACTGCCCGATCATTTACTGGATGCCACTGCCCGGCTTGATGATGTTTGTGCGGCACGATTTCAAAAAGATATCAGTATATTTTCCCTTGAAGGAAAGGGTGCTTTACCCAATGCTTTTAATGATTGGATTCCAGGTTCAGAAACCACCTATGACCGACCGGATATTCAATTTCAACAATTTCCAAATAGCTTTCAATATCTGGATGAGTTATGTCCGTTTACTGAAAAAGAAAAACAGTCCGATTCGTCTGAATAACAGGAGAACGAGTGTTGAAAATAAAGAAAAATCGATTTATTGTGTTGAGTATCATGCTCATGGGCCTATGGTGTGTATGCGTTCAAGCGCAAGATTCCCCTTATTTTGAAATGGATAACAGGCTTTCAGATAAGCTGCCATCGTTTTTGGATCGACTGATCCCATCAACGCCAAAGCCATCATCACAAATTTCGGGTATGAACCATATTCCTATTGGAAAATTTCGTATTCAGGGCAATGCCCTTTTCTCAGGCTACGATGATGATATGCGAAGCATTCTTGCCATGTATCGACTATCAGAAAAAGTTATCGATCTTTTGAAACACCAAGGGCTGCCAACAGATGTGACCAATCAACTGTATTCATTGATGAATCAATCTTTTATTGACATAGATCAATTTCTTCAGTCACTCAGCCAGCTTTTATCGGAACACGATATGAACACTTACAAAGATTTGATTATTCAACATGCCGCTATTTATCCAGGCCATCGCATCTCACCTGAATCTTTGCATGCTGTGACTCGTCGCTTGACACAATACTACCAGAAACGTGGTTATATTAATAGTATAGCGTTTATTCCAGACCAGGAAGTTATCGATCAGGTGATTACCATTAAAATTATCGAAGGCCGATTGACAACTATTGCTGATATCCCACTTCCCCGCTATATGAGCCA
>PEAL01000454.1 GCA_002753725.1 Deltaproteobacteria bacterium | reverse complement strand
TCTTTTTTTGCACCCAATGCTTACATGTGTCCTCCAAATCAACCAATGAGCACTGCCCAAACTGTGATCATGAAGAACTTATCTGGGTTCATATGCCGGATGTACGACTTAAAAAAGGACAGCGACAAATCAGCGCCAATGTTTGTCCTTATTGTGATTCATCCAATAGCCTCACTTTGATGGGGTCTCGTGCTGCAAGTTTGACCAGCGTTATGATAGTGCAGTTGTATTCTTCAACCTATAATGATGACAAAAAATTGCTGACCTTTTCTGATAATGTTCAGGATGCTGCACACCGGGCAGGATTCTTTAACAGTCGAACCTTTCGATTTAATTTTCGAACAGCACTTCAAAAAGTAATTTTGGGAACTGGCGATGGCAAATTTTTAAGCGAGCTTCCAGAGATATTCATTCATTTTTGGTCTCAGAAAATGAATCAAAATAAATATATTGCCACCTTTCTCGGACCCAATATGGAATGGCTGAGTGAATACGATTACTTGAAAAAACATGGCCAATTACCGGAATATAGTAGTCTTCTCAAAAATATCAATAATCGCATTACCTGGGAAATCATCAGTGAATATAGTTTTCAAGCCAGAATCGGTCGAACCCTTGAAAAAACAAGCTCATCAGTGGCCTATCTTGATCCAGATTACTTGAACCTGGCAATTGATCGAATTCTAACCCCACTTCAAAATCAAGTTGGCGGGCTCAAAAATCTTGATTCTAATACCCTGGCCTGCTTTTTATCTGGAATAATCGTTCATCTAAAAAATCAGGGAGGCATTTATTTTCATCACTTAAATGCCTTTATTGAAAATTTTGGCGCATCATATATTCTAAATCGCATGATCTGGATGCCCAATTTTGGACCTGTCTCAAGAGCACCAACCTTTTTAACCACAAAAAGAGCCACAAGATTTGATCAATTATACAGTACCACACAGTCTCACAGTACATGGTATCAAGACTGGGCAGATAAATCTTTTTACAGGATCTCAGTTTTTATTAAAGCGGAATCAAAAGCGATTTACATGCTTGTGCTTAAAGAGTTAACTGATCTTGGGATATTGGAACAAAAATCAGTAAAAGGTGATTTTGTATGGAGCATTCGACCGCAAGTATTAAAGGTTTCATCAAGGGTGAAACAAATGCGTTGCAAATCCTGTGGACATAATATTTCTGTTGCTGCTGAAGAAATCAAACAATTTGAGCATTCGTTCTGTCAGCGATTTCATTGTAATGGCATTTATGAATGTATTGAGGTTAGAGATGATTACTATAAAAAGCTCTATGCCACCGGTGATGTTGAACGTATATTTGCAAAAGAGCATACCGGTCTATTAAAAAGAGATGAGCGCGAAAGCCTTGAAAGTGCCTTTAAATCCAATGATAATAATCGTCCGCCCTGGAATCCAAATCTTTTATCATGCACCCCGACGCTTGAAATGGGAATTGATATTGGCAACCTGTCATCACTTATTCTTTGCAGCGTGCCCCCTGCTCAAGCCAATTATTTACAACGCATAGGACGATCCGGCAGGCGTGATGGCAATTCACTGAATTTAACTGTTGCCAATGCCAGCCCCCATGACCTGTTTTTCTTTGCATCACCTGAAGAAATGTTAGCCGGCCATATTGAATCTCCAGGGATTTTCCTGGATGCTTCTGCTGTATTGGAGCGGCAATTTACAGCATTTTGTTTTGATAAATGGATTGCAAATCATTCAAGTGTTACCATCCCACTCAAATTGGGAAAAGTGCTGAATAATCTGGTTCCAATGAATATTGAAAAATTCCCGCATAATTTCATTCATTATATTAAAATTCACCAAATAGATTTATTTGATCAATTTATAGATCTTTTTAAAAATAATACGACTGGATTGCGCCAGGAATCCGAATCACAGTTAAAACGATTTGTGGAAGGAAATGACAACAATGAAATGTTTTTAAGGGGCAGAATTATGAATGGCCTTCACAATCGCCGCCAGGAAAGGGATTCATTACGAAAAAAAGTTGGAACCCTTAATTCAAAGATAAAAAAGAAAAAAAGCGGGCTCAAAGATAAAAATTATGAAAATACCCTTCGGGAACTAAACATTGAAAAATCTGCCCTCCAATCGCTTATCAAAAGTATTAGCGAAAGGGATACCTTTAATTTTTTCACTGATGAAGGTCTACTGCCCAACTATGCCTTTCCGGAAGTTGGGGTTATGTTGAAATCCTTGATATATCGAAAAAAATTAAAAGTACAAGATGGCAAACACGCTTTTGATACCTGGCATTATGAATATGAACGACCGGCAGCAAGTGCCCTTGCTGAACTTGCACCAGCAAATACCTTTTATGCTGAAGGTCGAAAGGTAAAAATTGATCAGGTGGACATGACTGTATCAGAAATTCATTCCTGGCGGTTTTGCAATAATTGCTCTCATAAAGAAATTCTCGGCAAAAATGAAGAAACATTACTGTGTCCAAACTGCGGAAGCCCCATGTGGTCTGATTTCGGCCAAAAACGCTTGATGCTGAAAATGCGTCAGGTGTTTGCATCAACGTCGGATAAAAAGAGCCGCATCAGTGATGACTCTGATAATCGTGAACCTGTTTTTTATCATAAACAAATGCTGGTGGAATTTGATGACCATCATATTCTTGATGCATACAAGGTGGATGCTGATTTTCCTTTTGGTTTTGATTTTCTTTCAAATGTAGATTTTTGCGAAATTAATTTTGGTGAAAAAACAGAAATCGGTGAAAAAATTGCTATTGCAGGTATAGAAATGCCCAGAAAAGGATTTTCCATTTGCAGAATTTGTGGCAAAGTTCAGGAAGATAAAGATAAACAACTCACTCATGCCTTTACCTGCACTGCCAGAAACCAGGAAAGTGATAAAAATCTAATTGAATGTATTTATCTCTATCGCCAGTTTATTTCTGAAGCGATCAGAATTTTACTTCCAGTGAACATCATCTCTGATTCTGAGCGAAAATTGCATTCCTTTATTGCTGCCATGCAGCTTGGTCTTAAAAAGACATTTAAAGGAAAAATTGATCATATTCAAACAACTATTCATGAAGAACCTTTGCCAGAAACGTCATATAAACGAAAATATTTGGTCCTTTATGATACTGTTCCCGGAGGGACAGGTTATCTTAAACAATTAATGCGAAGCAAGCATCAGTTGATGGATATCCTGGAATTGTCCCTGACATCTTTAAAATCGTGTTCCTGCAATCAGGATGAAAAAATGGATGGGTGTTATCGCTGCCTCTTTGCCTATCGAAACAGTTATACAATGCAGGAAACGTCAAGAACAACCGCTGTGGAAATGCTGGCCGAAATTTTGACCTACCGGGATAAACTGGTTAAAACAGAAAATATTCGTGAAATTCCTATCAATACTTTTCTTGAAAGCGAGCTTGAATCTCGTTTTCTTGGCGCACTGAAACAATATCGTTCTTCCGCATTACCGCTAAGTCTCAGCAATGATTTGGTGAATGGAAAGCCGGGTTATTTTTTAAAAATTGCAGAACGTTCTTATTTTATTGAACCACAGGTTGTTATTGGAGAACTTGATGGTGTCAGTATTCAATCACGAGCAGATTTCATTATTAGATCCTCACGTCTCAGCGATGGCATGAAACCAATTGCACTTTTTCTGGATGGTTTTCATTTTCATCAGAATCGTGCAGGAATGGATATGGCTCAACGAATGGCAATTGTGCAAAGTAATCAATTTCATGTATGGTCTTTAACCTGGCGTGATGTTGAAAATAAATATAAATCCCAAAATAATTTCTTTATGGATTTCATGGACCCTTCAGGAATGCCCTCTGGCGGTAAATTTAATGAATTATTAAAAGGTTTTGGCATCAGCGCTCTCAAAAAATATATTACTTATAATAGTTTTGATCTCCTTGTTAATTTTCTACAAAATCCTGATGTTCAAAAATGGCAACAGCTTATGGTTGTGATTTCTATCTTACACCTGGATTTCCAAAAATTTGCGGCGCATACAAGTATCAATCAATGGATGACCGATATTGACACAAGCCTGCCTGATGAAATGGCGGAAAAAATGAAACCATCTGAGTGTATCGATTTGAATGAAAATTGTTTATATGGCGATTATCGGCAATACAATCAGAACGAAAACCTATCTCTGCATCAATTTGTTATTGTTGAAAAAAAGGCATTA
>PEAL01000453.1 GCA_002753725.1 Deltaproteobacteria bacterium | reverse complement strand
CCTACAATACTGTTCATTGGTGTTCGAATTTCATGGCTCATATTGGCTAAAAACATGCTTTTGAATTCATTGGCCTGTTCTGCCAGTTCCTTGGCTTTTTGCAGTTCGTCATTTTTTTGAAGCAATAATTTTTGTAATTGCTGAATTTTTAAATGTGTTTTAACGCGTACCATCACCTCTTTTATCTCAAGGGGTTTTTCAATATAATCAACGCCACCGGCTTCAAAGGCACTTAATTTATCAGATATGGATTTCAGCGAGCTTAAAAAAATAACCGGTATATCCTGATAATCAGGATTGGATTTTAAAAGCCGGCAAGCTTGAAAGCCGTTCATTCCACCATGCATCACAATATCCATTAAAATAATATCGGGTCGATTTTCCTTGATCAATTCTAACGCATCTTCCCCACTTTGAGCAATCAATGGACAGCCATTATGTTGAATAAAAAAGTCAATTAATGGGCCATTCTGAGAGATATTATCATCAACAATTAATATTTTTGCTTGATCCATTAACATTTCATTTATTATCATGCGTATCATTCCTTATGTCTTCATTCATGCTTGTTTTGCTTGCAGATACCCTTCAACCAATAGCCGAATTTCTTTAACTTTAAAGTTTTTGCTAAGTTCTTTAAGTTCAAAAATAAATGCATGATATGCGCCATTGTCTTTTGCCAGTTCATCCAACTTTTTTCGAATGTTTACAATATCGCCACCTGCAGCTAATTTTTTTAATAGTTCCAAAATTTCTGGTGGTGGAATGGCATTTTTATCGTTGATGGTTTTCCGGTAATCCAGAGAGTGATCAGGCAGGTTTTGGGCGGTTTCCGGTGCCATGATCCATTTTATATTTAAATGTTCGGCCAAAGTATCAAGTAAAATTTTAAAATTAAGTGGTTTTTCAATAAAAGCATCCAGGCCTTTTGCTTTTAGCTCATCAGAAGACATCCTTTGGCGGTTTGCAGAAACACTAATAATTTTTACCCGCTTTGTAGAAGACAGTTTCCGAATTTCGCGGGTAGCTTCATAACCATCCATGACCGGCATGAATAGATCCATCAAAATGATATCAGCAGGGTCAATTTTAAATTTCTCCAGGCTGTCTTTTCCATTGATCGCCTCAACAACTTCAAATCCCAATGAAAACAAATAATCGGAAAGCACCACGCGGTTTTCCCACCGATCGTCCACAACCAAGACTTTAATAACTGTCGTTTCCAGTGTATCTTTATCAATATATCCATACACCGGTTGATCCGAGACTTTGAGTACGATGTCTTTTTCTTTGGATCGTGTCAATGTGAGATCAAACCAGAACGTGCTGCCAATGTCTTGTTCGCTCTTTACATAAATTTCACTTCCCATCAAACGGACCAATTCACGAGTGATATAAAGCCCCAGCCCTGTACCCTCAGTAAATTTTGATTGTTCACCCACCTGTTTGAAAGGAGAAAAGATATCATCCATATCTTCCTTGGAAATACCAACGCCTGTATCTTCAACGGTCAATCGGACTTTGCAGGAATTTTCCAACGGTTGATCATCAACAAGCGATGCCTTGAAAAGTACCTGGCCCTGATCGGTAAATTTAATCGCATTTCCCAAAAGATTAATTAATATTTGTGAGATACGTTTTTCATCTGCATATACAGCATGGGGGAGCTTGTCATCAAATTGTGTTTGAAAAGCGATCTTTTTTTCTTGTGCCTTGATTCTGAGCATATTGGCAATATCAACCAGTGTTGATTCAAAAAGAAAGTGCGCATTGTCCGGTGATGTCTGCCTGGATTCGAATTTTGATAAATCCAGGATGTCATTGATCAGTCCCAGCAAATGGTTACCGCTTCTTTCAATAACAGAGATACCTACTTTTTGTGAAGGTTTCATCTGGCGATCACGCTTTAAAATCTGAGAATAGCCTAAAATACCATTCAGGGGGGTGCGGAGTTCGTGGCTCATTTTGGCAATAAATTCACTTTTTGCCTGGTTGGCGCGATCAGCTGCCTCCCTGGCTTTTTGAAGGCGATGTTCTTTTTGCGTCAATTCTCTGAATATAATATCATAGGGATTTTGAATACCGGTTTGAATGATTGCGCGATAAATAAAATAAAATGAAAAAATTTTAAAATAGTGCCCCACCAAATTGGACAGGCCATAATTGCTGATATAAAAAGTGAACGCCAGTTCTGCAACAATGGTTGAAAACATCGACCAGAGCAATAATTGAAAAACAGAGCCATCAAAATAGACACGATTTTTCATCAATAACGTCAGGTCTAATAGAATAATCAAACAAATGACATATTCGCTGATCTTTTTAAAGATCGTCAATCCTTGACCTTCGATAAAACAGACGGGAAATGTTTTCCAATAAAAGACAGAAAGGACAATTCCGGTGGATACGAGTGTGTATATGACAAATACCCATAATGGCTGGACCGATTTTTTTTTGCCAACATAATAAAAAGCAATAAAGAGTGTAATGCTTTCCATGTATCGGGCAGCAATCCATAGCTGATTGGCATAATAATCATAATCTTGAAAAATATTCATACCTTTGTATGACAGGGTGTGTAACAAATCCAGACCAGCAATATACAGATAGGCAATCGCAATAAAAATCAAATAACTGTTTTGAATATATTTGCGAGAATTCCACGCAATCATGAACATGCCGCAAGCCACTATAATACTGAAAATTTCTGCAATAGTGTGGAAAAGCAAATAACTGTAAAGGCTTGTAACATACAACCCCACAAGAACGATTGCGATGCATATTCCATTGACTGCATGATTGATGCGTGATTCTTCCATATTAATGGTCTCTTTTCATCTTTTTTCTAAATATTGAATTCCTTTTATTTTATACTTATTTTTCACTCAAAAAAATACATCATTTTTCGACTGATTGTCAAAGCAAAAAAAATTCTCTTGATGACAGCCCATTTTTTAAATTCAGAGGTCAAATGAAATACCTGACCATAAGTATTTTTCGTTTATATTTGTTTGTATTTGTGATATTAAAGTTTTAAAATTTTTATACGACCCAATAAAAACTTTATATTTGAAAGGAAGAAAAAGAATGAACTCTATTAAAAAACAAATGAAGCACTCTTTCAGGGCAGCAATCCTTGTTGTCTTTTTCATGTGTATCGCGCAAGGGATTTATGCTGAATCCTCTGTTCTCATGATGGCCACAACCACCAGTACAGATAATACAGGCTTGTTAGATTATCTTTCGCCACATGTGCTTAAATCAACGGGTATTGAATTGAAATGGATTGCTGTTGGGACGGGCAAAGCATTGAAAATGGGCCAAAACTGCGATGTTGACGTACTGATGGTCCATGCCCCGTCGGCAGAACAAAAGTTTATAGACGCCGGGTATGGAATGAAGCGAATGGAAATTATGTACAATGATTTTATTATTATCGGCCCTCCGGAAGATCCAGCAAAAGTAAAGGGCCTTTCCATTGAAAACGCATTGAAAATCATTCGAGATAAACAAAAGATATTCGTCAGCAGAGGGGATAACTCAGGCACGCATAAGAAAGAAAAGCAACTATGGGAAAAAGCCAATCTGGCGATTCCTGATCGTGAATCCTGGTATGTTCAGACAGGTCAAGGGATGCTGACCAGCATCCGGGTTGCCACAGAACGTAGTGGATATATTCTGACAGATCGCGGGACATTCATTAAGTTTGCGCACAATTATAAAGGTAAACCACCCCTTGTGTGTCAGATAGAAGGGGATACTTGTTTAAAAAATCAGTATAGTGTCATTTGTATCAACCCAAAGCATTGCCCAACATCAAGATTTCAGACGGCTCAAAAATTGTCTCAATGGCTGACAGGAAAAGAAGCGCAAAAGCTTATTGGCGATTTCAAACTATTGGGTCAAGGACTTTTTACACCCAATGCTAAATAAAAATGCTGAATAGGCATCAAGATTTAAGGAATGCTCGAAAAATAAGTTCCCCATTTTAATTTTGGAGACACGATCCTTAATTCGATGAATAGTGGAGTCCTAAAGCTTTAGCTTTGGGAGTTACAGAAAAACAGGGCGCATTCCCAAAAAGTCGGACATTTTAGTCTTTTTGAGAATTTGCTTGTTTTAAAGCGCTGAAAGCGCGAATTAATATAAGCTTAGGTGATGTAAAGCCTCCATTTTAAGCCCTGAAGGGCGAATTAGAATATGAAT
>PEAL01000068.1 GCA_002753725.1 Deltaproteobacteria bacterium | reverse complement strand
CGAAATGATTATGGTCAAATTGGGGACAACTCAAACAACACACGCTATTATCCGGCCACTGTTAATGATTTGACCGATAGTCAAAAACAGCAATCGGTGTCCATTTCTCAAAATGCCGTTTCTTCAGATATTCATTTACTGTTGACCGATGCCAAAGCAACTGTTGTGCAGGTAACGGCCACAGCAGCAGATGCAAGCCTTGTCGATGCCATTGCATTCAGCAGAGCGGACAGCACGTATACCATTACACAAGCGGGTCATATCATTGATTTGACGTTAGCGGTTACAGCCACTGGTCAGGCAGGAAACACGACAGTGACCGTATTGTTTACCGATTCATACGGACTGACCAGTACAGCAGCGATTGACCTTTATGTCCTCGCACCGCCGGTGATTACATCCATTGATAATACCTCTACCAATGAAGATACAGCATCCAGTGCCATCAGTTTTACTATCACTGATGGAGACACGAATGTCAATGATTTGCTTGTCACAGCCAATTCTTCAGATACCACATTGATTCCAGATGATAATATTAATATTACCTGTTCCAATGGTTTTTGTACGCTAACCATTACACCGGCGAATGATCAAAATGGTGAAGCAATGATTAGCCTTTTGGTCAGTGACGGTATTGCTTCAGTCTCAACCTCTTTTACAATAACTGTAACAGCCGTGAATGATCCTCCTCGCTTTAAACAAAATCGTCCTAAAATTGTTGGCGGTTCAATGCACACTTTGCTGATGAATACGAATCAACGCCTGATGGCCTGGGGAGATAATGAAAAAGGTGAATTGGGAATTAACACGTATGGTGCAGGTAATGATGCCCTTACCCCTGTTTATGTCCATAATCTCACAACCATTGTAGACATGGATGCTGGAAAAAAAGATTCAATGGGCACTCACTCCATTGTCGTTGATTCCGAGGGTTATGTCTGGACATGGGGAGACAATGATCAAGGACAACTGGGTTCAGGTAATTCAGGAACAGCAAAATATTCACCCGTTCAATTGACAGATATTGCAGATGTGGAACAGGTTGAGGCTGGTTACAACTTTTCAGCAGCACTTAAAACAGATGGCACGGTCTGGACATGGGGGGATAACTATTCTGGACAACTGGGTATTGGAACATCCGGCCCGGGAACAAATGCGTATACACCCGTTCAGGTAACGGGTTTGAATTCGGTTCGGTGCGAGGACATAAAGGTCAATCACATGCTTGCCTTAAAAGATGATGGTACCGTTTGGGGATGGGGATTAAACGATGTTGGACAATTGGGTATTGATAATATCACCAATCAAATCTCTCCTGTTCAAGTAAAAGCGCCTGGAGGTGTTTCATTTCTGACCAATGTTGTTGCCATTTCAGCAGGGTATTCACACAGTATGGCCCTTAAAAATGATGGAACGGTCTGGACATGGGGGGAGAACAATAATGGACAACTGGGAGATAATTCTGGATCACTAAAACAACTTCCGGTTCAAGTTAAAAGCGCTGATGGTAATGATTATCTGAACAGTATTGTTGATATATCGACGACTCATTCTCATTGTCTGGCTCTGGATGATCTTGCTTCAGTCTATGCCTGGGGGAGTGGATCGTCCGGTCAACTGGGTGATGGTACTGCTTCAAATAAAAGTATTCCTATTAAAATCAATGGATTGATTCAAATAGTCGCAATCGGTACAGGTAATAATCATTCTCTGGCCATTGGAAATGATGGTGCCGTTTGGGCCTGGGGGGCGAATGATCAGGGGCAACTGGGAATCAATAGTAACAGTATGCAATACACCCCCTCTCGTGTCCTGGGCATTGGTACACAATATATGGGTTCAGGCATCTTTGTTCCAACGGAAATAGCCATGAATGAGGATACAAGCAGGTTTCTATTGATATCTTTCTCTGATCCAGAAGGCGCTACCATTACGGTCTCTGCGACATCCTCAGATAATTCACTCCTGAATAGTTCAACATTGACCGTATCCGGCCCCAATGGTTCAGGTCTGAGTTATACCACCTACTGCGCTCAAGGACAGTTTTGTGAGCTTACCCTGAATCTTTCACCAGAAGTCAATCAATCTGGAACAACGGTACTCAGTATCACTGCGGATGATGGCATTACACAAACCATTCACACCATTGATTTATCTGTTAAATCTGTTCCTGATCCCATCACGCTTCCAGATATTGATGCTCAAATGACTGCGACAGATACAGCCTTAAACGTAATCTTTGGAATAACAAATATTGATGGCAGTTCCTTTACTGTCAGCAGTGGGTCTTCAAATTTATCCCTGGTGCATACAGATAATATTGTCCTCACCGGACCTGATGTTTCGGGCTCTGGTAATATCTATACCGTTACAACAGCATCAGAATCCTTTACGCAATACACAATGGTGATCACACCTGAAACCGGTCAAAGCGGTTCTGTTACGATCACCCTCATTTTTGCTGAATCTGACGGTACAACAATCACAAAAACATTTACAGTGACCATTAACAGTGGGCCAAAGATTTTTCAGCATTTACCTGTCATTGATGGTGGTTATGATCACAGTGTGGCCCTTCATCCTGAGGGTATCATCTATACCTGGGGCGGAAATGATAAAGGCCAACTGGGTACCGGAGAAAACGGCTCGGGTACAGACCATTACACCCCGACACAAATTACTGAATTTTATATATTTACAAAAGTTTCTGCAGGACAGGACGACACGGGGCCAACATCAAACCTGGCACTTCTGGCCGATGGTACAGTCTGGGGATGGGGAAACAATGGATATGCTCAATTGGGTGATGGAACGACCACAAACCGCAATGAGCTCAGTGCAAACGATCACCTTTGGTCTGTCAAAGATATTTCTGTTGGCGGGCATCATTCAATGGCGCTTCAAACCGATGGAACAGTCTGGACATGGGGAGATAATGATCATGGACAGCAGGGAAGAGGAACCACTGGTGGATCATTACAACTGACACCGGCTGTGGTCAGTGGTCTTGCCAATGTTCGCGCCATTGCTGCCGGACATAGTTTTTGCATGGCATTACAGGCCGATGGAACGGTCAAGACCTGGGGGCAGGGTGGTTCCGGTCAATTGGGAAATAACATGACTGGCGATGAAAACACACCCATTCAGGTTTCAGCACCTGGTGGCGGCGGATCGTTAACCAATATTGTTTCCATAGCTGCAGGAGCTTATCATGCAATAGCGCTTCGAAATGATGGTACGGTATGGACTTGGGGAATGAATGGTTTTGGACAATTGGGTGATGGATTCACTATGGATCAATCCTTACCGGTTCAGGTGCATGGTGTTAATAATGTTGGTTTTCTTGAAAATATTGTCATGATTGCTGCGGGCGACAGTCACAGTCTGGCTTTGAAACGAGATGGTACGGTCTATGCCTGGGGGTACAATATTAATGGTCAACTGGGTAACAACGATACCAACACAAATCGTTCTTCGCCCATTCAAGTTCATGGTACGGACAATTCAGGCTATCTGGAACAGGCTATTCAGATTGCAGCCGGTTATCATTTCAGCATGGCGGTGTTGAACAGTGGTGAAATGATGACCTGGGGAAATAATACCACTGGAAATATTGGGGATGGTTCTACCACGGAAAGGCCCTATCCAGTGCTGCTGACAGATATGGCTGCAAAAAACAGTCATTATTTTCGTATTCCTGAAGGCGGAAATATAGAAAATATACGTTTCTGGCTGTCGAACCCGGAAAGTGACCAGCTGACAGTATCGGTTCAGTCTTCAGATAATGCCGTCATTCCTTACACGCAAATTTATGTCCGGGACAATGCTTATGCAGACCTGATTGACATGACAGCAGCCAGCCTTCAAGAAATTACATTGAATGTGTACAGCAACAGCGGGCTTTCCGGTGAAATATCTATTACCTTAACCCTATGGAATAATAATAACCAGACAACGAGTACTTCTTTTACAGTCACTGTTGCCGCATCACCACAAATGTCGGCAATACCATCGCAAACCACGACTGAAGATACTGCCATTGGCCCTATTGCATTTACCATTTCCGATGCTGACACGTCTGTGAACGATTTATCCATTAAAGCCTTTTCATCGGATGAAAGCCTTGTGAACAATGGAAATATAACCTTTTCCGGAAGTGGTAGTAGCCGATTTGTGAGTCTTTCACCCAATAGCGATCAATCTGGAGAATGCAGTATTTTGATTGTTGTCAACGATGGTGTTTCAACCGCAGAGCAAAGTTTTACAGTAACGGTTACACCGGTCAATGATGCCCCGTCGTTTTCAGTGCTTAAACCGCTCATTGCCGCAGGGAATCAGCATTCTGTGATCGTAAAAACCGATGGTTCTGTATGGACATGGGGTACACATCTTTCCGGTCAGTTGGGCATCGGGGATACAGGAGCCGCCTTTAGCCTGACACCCGTTGAAACGGCCAGTACACCTAAATTTGAAATGATCGATGCCGGACACAAAGATTATACTCAAAGCCATATCCTGGCTGTTGATAACACAGGAAGCATCTGGGGGTGGGGCAGTAATGATCATGGTCAACTGGGACAAAATCCTTTGAATAAAGAAATATTCGCGCCCCAGCAAATCACAAATTTGTCCGATGTCAGATCCATTGCCGCAGGTGCAGAACATAGCATTGCACTGAAAAATGATGGCACGGTCTGGACATGGGGTTACAATAATTCCGGTCAATTGGGATTAGGAACATCAGGCAATGAATCCTACACCCCGACGCAAGTTACAGGGATTGGTACTGCGGAGCAGATCGCTGCTGGAGCCTATTTTTCAATGGCTCTTATGGATGATGGCACGGTCTGGACATGGGGTAAAAATGATTATAAACAATTGGGCGATGGCAGCAGCGCACAACAAAATTCACCGGTTCAGGTCAGAGGTGAAAATGGTGTGGGGTATTTGACAGGCGTCACGGATATTTCCGCAGGTCATTATTTTTGTTTTGCATTAAAAAATGATCGTTCTGTTTGGGCCTGGGGAAAAGATATGGATTATCAACTGGGTGATGGCGACAATGTCAGCAAATTATATCCAGTTCCGGTTCATGGAGTAAATGACAATGGCTTTTTGACGGATGTTGTTGATATCATTTCAGGATACAGTCATTCTCTGGCACTAAAAATTGATGGATCACTGGTTGCCTGGGGAAATAATTCTTATGAAAAACTTGGATGTGGCAGCAGTACTACCGTTTCTGCGCCTGTCGCTGTTCAGGGATTGACAGAAGTTATGTTTATGGATGTTGGTATTGATCACAGTATTGCTTATCGTTCTGATGGTTCTGTGTGGACATGGGGAAATAACAATGCTGGACAGCTTGGCGAAGGAACCACAAGCGCTCATAATATACCTGTTCAGGTGATGAATCCTCTACAAACAGATCATTTCAATATCGGCGCATTCTTACCAGACACAAAAATTTGTTTTGAGGAAGAAAACAGGGTCATCTATTTTTCGGTCAGTGATCCGGAAGGTGGCATTGTCACATTATACAGTGGTACATCTGATAACGAACTGCTTCCCTCTGGAAATGTCTATTTTATGACCGCAAGCGGAAATTTTTCTACAATAACGTTGACATTGGCGGCAGGTGAAGCGCAGTTGATTTCCTTGCATGTAAGTTCTGGATATGATCAATATGGCACGGGAAATATTTCGCTGACTGTTGTTGATAGCGAGAGCGCATCCTATACCAAACAGCTCGGCATTACTGTTGAAAATCAGGTTGATCCCATTGCAATATCAACGATTCCTGATCAAATCACCAGTAGTGATACGGCTGTCAGCTTTGTCATTCGTATAACCCAGGTAGATGCTTTTCCGCTAACCATTTGCGGCTTATCATCGGATATTGCCTTTGTGGCAGACAGTAATATTTCTATTACCGGCTCAGGCGCAATTTCCAATGGTAATGGTTATACATTGATCATGTCAAACGTTGCTGAAAATTATACAGCGACGATCGTTCCGGAAACGGGGGTATCAGGGAGTTGCAGGATTACATTTACAGTGGTTTCGCCAACCGGAATGACAGCGGTTTCTGCGTTTAATCTGACAATTGTAACAAATGGTTCTCCAGCGATATCTCTCATTGAACCTCAGATAACGCTTGAAAACCTGTCTGTCAGCCTTATCTTTTCAATAACAGATACCATTGATGGTATGATGTCATTAACAGGTGTTTCTTCAGATAGCTTGTTGGTAAGATCATCTGGGCTTCAATTAACCCATCCATCAATGATAGCATCTTCCCATGGCTACACATTGGCAGTTACAGGCTCTACACCTGAGTCTATTACGTTGACCCTTTATCCTGACAATGATGCTTTTGGTAATTCTCAAATGACAATCACGATCACTAATTCTTTTGGATTAACCGCAACCGAGTCATTCATGCTGACAATTGTTGAAGCCGGATCTCGATCTATTGTGTTGGATGGTATTAATGACCATGTTATTTCTGACGCAATTTTTACAGAAGAACCGACCGATGGCATTGCTGCTGAAGCCTGGATTTATCTCTATACCAATACTACGGATATGACCATTGTAAGCTATGGCAATTATACTCATGACAGCTTCAGTTTTGAACATGGTAGCAATAATATTGAAATGCATCTCAAAGATGCATCCAATTCAGAGTTTGTTTCTCTCTATAATTCTGGCGCACCGGCAATGCCAGTTCAACGATGGCATCATGTCTGTGCGATCTGGAATAATACGGCAAATAAAGGTCGATTATATTGGAATGGCCAGCTCAGATATGAACAAACCTTTTCTTCAAGCACCATCGGTTATTCGGATACCAGGCAATTATTTATTGGAAGTTGGTTTGGGCAAAATAAATGGTTCAAGGGACGATTGGATGAAATTCGAATTTGGAAAACAGCACTTCAGGGTAACACCATTCAAGAATGGATGTTTAAACCTCTGACAGACAGTCATCCAAATATGGATCAATTGGTGGCCTATTATCCGTTTAGTGCTGTTGGGGGAATAAAGGTGTTTGATACTCACAACAATTATCATGGATTCTTTTATGATAATATGACAATAGGTGTTGGCCCTGTTCGATCCCAGCTAATCCCATTTAATAACTGGATTGGGTCAATCTCTAATGATTGGAATGAACCTGCTAATTGGGATGCCAATGGTGTTCCCACGTTGAACAATCCTGGATTTACTGTTATCAATGATGGAATAAGAACCCCCATACTTTCAGCACAATCTTCTGTAAATAATCTGGTATTGTTCAAAGGAGCAAGCTATCAGGCATCAGTGGGCAATCCATTGGCTGTTTATGGGAAATTATACAATAAAGTCACCGGTGCAACCATTGATATTGGTGGGTCTATGACCATATTCAGTTCTACAGATTTTAAAACCGACAGGATAGCACCGGAATCTGTGGATTATTCCATAACCGCAACCTCAAGCGCGACAATTCATCTTCAATGGGAACAGGCTACCGATGACCAGACATCATCACCTGATCTGGAATATGCTGTTGTGATGAGTACTTACAGCCAAAACTGTGTGGATACACTGGCCCACGTTGCTGAAAATATTTCTCCTTGTGCAATAGAAACCGTGATCCCCTTTCAAATTGTATCTGGATCGGGTACCGGTGATACCATCCGTTCAGCTGGAGGGAATCTTGCGGAGGTTGATATTTCAGGACTGGAGAGTGGAGAGTATTATTTTAATATTTTTGTAAGGGATGAAATGAACAATTTGCGGGGGTATGAAGCGGTTCACAGCACTCAATAAATAGATAAATACTAATCAAGGTTTTGCCCCATCCTGTCTCCCTTATTTCAAAGGCTTTGCTGATAATTTTTTAAGTTGTTTGGTAACAGGATCAACAACATAGCCTAAAGCTTCAAGGACCAAGACACCTAAAATTGGTTCTACATCATCAGGCCTAAAAATAATTTGCGAAACTGTTTCTTGTCCCATAAAGGTGATTCGCATCCTTCATATTTGTTGAAAAGTAGAATCAAAACAAATAATAATATTTGACTAACCGACATACCGGTTATATATGTACGAATATTTAAGGATATATAGGTTAGGTTTATGCAAACATCAAAACTTTTAGAAATTCTATCAAATTATAATCGTTTTTGGAATAAAGAAGATATTGATTCAGGAATAGAACGTGACATTCTTGAAGATGTATTACGTCAAGTGGAATCCAAAGAAATCATTGTGCTGAAAGGTGTGAGAAGAAGTGGAAAGTCTACAATCATGGCACAGATCATAAAGTATTTGCTTGATTCAGACATTCTGGCAACTCAAATATTGAGGGTTAATTTTGAAGAGCCATTATTTTCTCCCGAGTATTCACTTGATTTGTTAGAATATATTTACAATGTTTATCGAGAACATATACAGGCTGACAAAAAATGTTTTCTTTTTCTTGACGAAATTCAAAACATCCCTGAGTGGGAACGCTGGGTCCGAGGCAGGAGTGAGACCGAAAATTTAAAAATATTTGTAACCGGTTCTTCCTCTCAAATGTTAAGTAGAGAAATTGGAACAAAATTAACAGGAAGGCATATATCATTTGAAATTTTTCCATTATCATTTAAAGAGTTCTTGCGTTTCAAGAATATATGGGTTCAAAATAAATTTGAGTATTTAAATCAAAAGCATTTAATTCGTAAAATGTTTATAGACTATATGGCTTATGGCGGTTTTCCTGAAGTTGTTTTAAAAAAGCAGGACATTGATAAAAAATTACTTTTAAAAAATTACTTTGAAGATATTGTCTATAGAGACATTGCAGCTCGATATCAAATTCGTGATACAACGAATCTTGTTAATATAGCCGTTTATTTGTTAACCAATATGGCTAACATGACCAGCATCAATAAGCTTAAAAAAAATTTTTCAATAAGTCAGGACAAAACAGAAAATTATGTTTCAGCAATTCTTGAAAGTTATCTTATCTTTCAATTAAAAAAATTTTCTTTTTCTTTGAAAACAACACAACGATCTGGATTTAAATCATATGCTATCGATACTGGCCTGAGAAACAGAATTGCATTTTCTTTTTCTGAGGATAAGGGGAGGTTAGTGGAAAATCTTATTTTCTGTCATTTGAAACATTTTTATGAAGAATTTTTTTTTCATTCAAATGGGGGAGAGATTGATTTTATTGTTAAGGAAGGTGTCAACATAACAAAGTATATTCAAGTCTGGTATGACGATCCAGGTGTTAATCGTATACCAGACAGAGAGCTAAAAAATTTTAAAAATGTGATGGATGATAGCAGTAAAAATGAATATGTTTTGATAACAAATGATTATGAAGAAAAATTGACCATGGGGTCATTACAAATAAAATGTATTCCAGCTGTGAGATATCTATTGTTTAACCAGGCATAGCTACAGGTTGACTCAAGAAGGGTCTAAAACAGTTTGTCATGGAAATACGGCTGGCGGTGACATTGGCAAGTTACACCCCCCGGCTTCCAAGTACAGTAAATCTGACCTCGCCAGATTTTTCAAAAAAAGTCAGCAAATGATTGGGGATCAGGAGTTGGCTATTTTCAGTTATTTGAAACTGTGTTGTTATCGCTTCTCCTGTTTGAAGTTTTTCTATTCGGATGACCAATGAAACTCCTTCATTCATAGGTATTCCTTCTGCACTGACTAAGCTTTTTATTTTTTCCGGAATTTCTATTTGTTTTACCTGCGTGTTTATATCGTCAATCCATTCTATTAATTTCATATGAATCATCCTTTCTTCTTAATAAATTAATTAAGTATTTTATAATGGAACCCTTACACTACTTTAAAAACATACGCTGTGCTAAAATAGCATAAATGAATGACAATGAGAAAACTTAAGTATCATACTTCATTTTTATACAAATGTCACTCAAATTTTATCCAGAAACCATCACCTTTCTTTTACAATACAATAATTAATAATTAATTAGCTAATAACCATCGAATAATACTTTTTTTCTGAATTGTTATTTGTTTATATTTTATTGCTTCATCAACATCATCAAGAACTAAAAGATAATTGTTTCCTTCAGAAAGATAGGTATCTTTTAAATCAAAAGATGAGAACTCCCTGTCAAAGTTATTGGTTTGAAGTTCTTGCGTAATCTGAAACTTTGTGTAATTTCCTTGCTTATTTTGTGCGATAAAATCTATTTCCTTTCCTGACGGTAACGCACCAAAATAGAGTTGCTTTGTGGATGCTAACAATTTTGTAAAGACAATGTTTTCCAGTCGTTTTGAATAGTTTTCATGCCTGTCTACTGACAGGTTTAACAAACCTGTGTCAACGGCATAATACTTTCGTGTTGTTGAAAATATTTTACCCAGTTTCCAATCAAATTTATTCAGCTCATGAATGGCAAATGTTTTTATCATAAATTGTACATAGTTGATCAATGTTTCCTGTTTAACCCTTAAACCTAATATTTTTAAATAATTACCTATTTTTTTAAAAGAAATAATATTTCCGGGTGATGACAATAAATAGGTGAGAATTTTTTCTATGACCATTGAATTTTTAACGCGAAATCTATTGATAATATCATCTAAAATAACCTTACTGATAATACCCTCCATATATGATATCCGAGCCTTTTCGTTGGTTATTGTCAAAGATTCCGGAAGCCCGCCAAATTTTACGTAATTGCTAAAATGTCTATTGATTTCTTTACGATTTCGATAATAATCTAAATGGTCTGAAAACGCGATATGATGATATGTTAAATATTCTTGAAAATCAAAAGGCTGAATTGAGAATTCTATAAATCTGCCGGCCAAGTTGCTGCCAAGCTCTGATGAAAGTAGCTCTGAATTTGACCCGGTTAATACAATTTGGATGTCTTGTTCTTTTTCATATAGGGTTCGTATAAAACGATCCCACATATTAACCTTTTGAATTTCATCAAAGATAATAATTTTTTGGTGATCTTTTTGGACAATTTCATGAATAAAAACTTGATATATAGCATCTAATTTTTCAGGCGAATTAATCTCAAGAACTCTAAAATCCTCAAAATTAATGTACAATATATTTGTTACTGGAATAAGGGTTGATTCTATCAATTTTTTCGCAATTTGCTGTACGAAAAACGATTTTCCAGATCTTCTGAATCCGGTTATTATTTTGATTGGTTTCGAACCTATGGATTCAAAAACATCATTTTCAATACGTCGTTTGATTCCCTTGATTTGTAAAATATGATTTTGCCATTCTATGATAAATTTTGTGATATCTTCTTTCTTCATATCCCCTCCTATCAGTATGATTATTTACATATTATACCTATAAAAAGGAATAAGTCAACTAATTGGCAACCCAGTGGATATTCAAATCACTGTAGATGAACACCTCGCGAACCTCCCAAAGCTTTAGCTTTGGGAGTTACAGAAAAACAACGCATTGAAAATCTAAGGAACTCCCAAAGCTAAAAAAGGGAGCACTGGATGGCTAACAATAGATTTGATGAGAAATTGCGATATCTTCTGGGATCTGAGAAAAGGAATTCCTTTTCCTGATGAAAGTGTCTCCCACATATATTCATCGCATTTTTTCGTTTAAAGAAGGGCAACAATTCATTGATGAGTGTTTGAGGGTCCTGGCTTTTCAGGTGGCAATTTTTCGATTTGTGTGCTTTAGATTTTTGTTTTGGCAATATCAATATTGTTCTTTCCGCAGGGCAGAGTAAGAATCAAGTCACGATATCCGTGATTGCATTTGCGCCATAATATCCAAAGCAATTTTAAGCGCATCCCGTCCAGCTTTTCCGGGCACCTCAGGTATGTTGCGGGAATGTACGCAATCGACAAAGGCATGAAGTTCTGAATTTAAGGCATCTCCTGCGGAAAAATGGAGTTTTTGAATCTCCATGCCAGGAATGATGCCATCAGATCCATTATCCTTGCGATGGATATATGTAATATCTTTTTTGGCAAAATCCACTGAAAAGTAAGCATCTTTTTGAAATATTCGGATTTTTCTTTCTTCTTTCATGGAAATACGGCTGGCGGTGACATTGGCAATACAGCCCTTTTCAAACTCAATGCGCGCATTGGCAATGTCCACATCCGAACAAATAACCGGAACACCGGCAGCATGAATACTTTTGACCTCAGATTTTGCAAAATTTTTAATAATATCGATGTCATGGATCATTAAATCCAATACAACACTGACATCAATCCCCCGACCTTTATAAATAGCAATCCGATGAGATTCAATAAACAAAGGATGATCAATCTTATCTCGCAAGGCTTCAACAACCGGATTAAAACGTTCAAGATGCCCCACCTGGATCAGACGATTTTTTTCTTTTGCAATATCGATCAGTTCATCGGCCTGTTCAATGGTTTGTGTGATCGGTTTTTCGATCAAAACATCAATACCATTGAGTAAAAAATCTTTTGCAACGCTGTGATGCAGTTGTGTGGGAACAACGATACTGACCGCATCAACCTTATCAAATAAATCCTGATATCGTGTATATGCCTGAGTTTCGTACTCCTGTGCAATTTTACCTGCTCTCTCGCCATCAACATCAACCACGCCAACAAGGTTTACATGGGCCATTCGGGCATATTTTTCAGCATGATATTTTCCTAAATAACCGGTTCCAATAACACCAATATTCAATATACTCATGATTTTTTTCCTATGATACTTATGCCATAATGATTGGCTTTTGAAATGGTTTCTTCGCGATCAAACACGATCGCATTTTCAGCTTCAACCACCAGGGTTGAAACACCTGATTCATGCATACTTTCAATGGTTTGTATTCCAACAGCCGGAAGGTCAAATCGTCGGTCCTGCCTGGGTTTACAAATTTTTACCAGAACGGCTTGACCATTTCCCAGGCCGCCACCCCGTCGAATTGTGGCATCTGTCCCATCAATCGCTTCCACAGCCAGAACAGATCGTCCCTGGACAACCAGACATTGACCAATATCCAGTTCACCAATTTTTCGGGCCAGTTCCCAGCCAAATTCAATATCCTGACGTTCTGATTTTCTGGGTTTCCGTCGGGTCCAGCATCCTTCAGTGGCCAATAATTCAGGCATCAAAAAAGTGGATGCCTCAATGGTGATCCCCTCTTTTTCAAGGTAGTCAGCCACGGCACGAAGCAAGTTATCATCGCGCGTATGACGGAGAGTGCTTAGTAATTTAATTGCTTTGAAATCTGGTTTAACATCACGAAACATACGTGTCTTGGTGATTGCACCCACCATAACCGCTTGCTTCACTTCATTTGTGTGAAAATATTTAATTAAGCGCCCGATTTGACCAATATGAATCCATTCAATGCTGTTCACATACTCAGCCAGGTCGTCACGGGTTTCGCCAATGTGGGCGATTGCATAAATTTCAAAGCCTTTTTTACGAGCAGCTTTTGAAAACAAAATGGGAAATTGACCATTGCCTGCAATAATTCCGATTTTATTTATAATCATTAGATATTTTCTCGAGTGATATTTTTTTTGTTAAATGGTTTTGCAAAATTTTAATTTTTATATCATACTTATGCATGAATATCAAAAGACACTTTGAATAACAATCTGTTTATCTTAAAACAATATAATCCTTCATGGCATGCAATGTGAATGATTCATCAAGTTTATTTTTTAAATATTTATTTGATTTAATCAGAAGTATTCTTGTTTAAACATTTAAAAATTTGCGACCTTTGAGTAAAAATACGCACAATGAAATTTATACAGCTTTACAAAAAAATAGTTACCTTTTTCGTTTTAGGTGTTCTGTGTACAGGATTCCATATAATCTGGGCCGCAGATTTTGATATCAAAAGTGTAGCTGATTTTCGAAAAACGCGCCAGTTTGAAAAAGCACTGGCAGCGATTGATCATCATCTTAAAAAATCACCTAATGACCACAAGGGACTCTTCCAAAAAGGTCTTGTTTTGACAGACCTTGAGCGATATTCTGACAGTCTTGTCATTTTCCAGCAATTGATTAAGGCGTATCCATATACACCAGAATTATACAATAATTTAGGCACTATTCTGGCGTTTTCCGGACAGTACGAAGACAGTCAAAAAGCCTTTCAGAAAGCCTTACATTTATTGCATAGCTATCGATCCGCAAATAAAAATCTTGATGCCCTTAAATTCGCAACATCCTATCTCAACGACGTGAAAAAAACGTCTTATGTTAAAAATATTTTCTCAAAGACATCCATTTTTTCGTCAATCCTGGATGCAACATCCAAAGCAGCCAAAACAAACAAACAAAATAATTCTGATACATGCAGAAAACTTGTTGAATCACACATGCTCATCCGCCAAATTCAAATGGGATTAATCCGATTAGGTTATTATCAAGGTAAAATTGATGGCATTCTCCATGTACCCCTTAAGTCTGCGATTCAGGATTTTCAAAGCTCACATCATCTGACAGTCAATGGTTATGTATCCTGGAAACTTCTTGCAAGAATACAGGACATTATCGATGAAAAAAAACTTTTAACTGTTCAACCCGAATTATCCCATATTCATCGTCAACGGTTGACCCAAAAAATTCAAAACGGTTTGTTTGATCTGGGATATTATTCAGGCCCACAAAATGGTCTGTTTAACGAAGAAACGCTACAAGCCTTGTCTCAATTTAAAAACGATTATTCTATTAAAGAACCTCCCAATATTTCACACGATATGTCAGGACATATCATGAAAGCACTTTATCAAATTCAAGGGAAATGGACAATGGTGCCACTGATGCCATCTGAATTATGTACCCACTACATGCCATTGGTTGATTACATCAATAGTGGCTATAAACCTATGCGCTATATTGGTTACGCAACAATACTCAAACACGAAACCGGATATATGATTATGATCGTTAATACACCTCTCGCCTGCAGGGATATGAAAAAATTATTGCATCCCCATTTTAATGCTTTAAATCAATCTCTAAAAAAATAATTTTACAGTTTGGGTGCAAAGGAAATCATTGCCCCATCCATTGGATACGAACATCACTGGCAGTCATGAGGTGTCTCATTATAATCGATCACAGGGCACAAAAGCCAAGTGTTCCTCAATTAAATCATCAATGGATTCTGCATATTCTTCAAGTTTGTATTCTGCACCGCAAGACTTGCAGCGAATGATCACGGCTTTTCAGGTTCTTGAGATAAACAGGCTACGCCCACAAATTTTACAATAACCTATAAAAATTTGTTTCATTTTATATCCTATTACAAATCCTTTATTTTTTGTATTTTTGTAAAATATATTCTAATCTATTGCCAATTGAATGTATATATTTTTTTGCAAAAACGACAGAAATTGTATAATTCTTTATTCTTTACAGAATTAAAAAAAAAATGATATATATTCTTTAGCTATCTTGATTCCTTGACACGTTTGGTTCTTCAGTTGTGACAAAGGCGTGCAACACTCATTTTTCGCACTGCCCATCAGGCTTTAGTCTTCTGGAAAGAATCACGTTACGTGAAATCTTTATTTATCTTAGGTTTAGAGCTAACAAATGGAAATTACAATCGCTTTTGACAAATCCACTTTATTGATCAAAAATTTACCTGATCAGATATTACCTCTTTTATCTCAAGTCAAATGGGATTGTCGGACGGGTGAACACCGTGCACCTGCGTATTGCTACCGAGACATTGTATTAATGCTAAGGCATCATAAATTAACCTATAAAGATTTTGCGCGTCAGTTCCAACCCCATGAATTTCCTATCAACTGCCGAATAACGCCCAGAGCTTATCAAGGTGACGCTTTAAAAGCTTGGAAAAAGCAAGGTTCCAGGGGAGTCGTTGTCCTGCCAACAGGAGCGGGGAAAACCATTTTAGCTGTATTATGCATTGAGCAAACGAAGCGTCCAACACTCGTACATGTACCCACGATTGATCTTATGCATCAATGGTATGACGTATTAAAAAAATATTTTAATATTCCCGTCGGGCTATTGGGTGGGGGATCACATGAGATTCATCCATTAACCGTGGCAACCTATGATTCAGCGTTGTTATATGTCGCTCACAAAGGCAACCAATTTGGTTTGCAAATTTTTGATGAATGTCATCATCTGCCAGGGGCTCAATATCAATATGCAGCATTAGGCGCTATCGCTCCTTTTCGATTGGGTTTAACCGCCACACCAGAACGTAGCGATGGTAAAGAACATTTGTTATATCAGTTATGTGGTCCATTATGCTTTCAACGTCATATTCATGAATTAAAAGGAACGACCCTATCCCCATATAATGTTGTGACCATTGAAGTGGAAATGCAAGCTGAAGAACGTGAAACGTATGAAAGTGCTCGTCAATGTTATATTGATTTTCTGCATGAAGAACACATTTTTATGAATCAAGCCAATGGCTGGAATATATTTTTAAAGAAAACATGTCAAAGCCAGAAAGGGCGAGAAGCTTTTAAAGCCTATATGTTACAAAAACAAATAAGCCAGGCATCTAGCGCTAAAGAAAAACACATCTGGCAACTTGTACGACAACACGCTAAAGATCGAATCCTCATTTTTACTCAGGATAATGATATGGCCTACCGTATTGGCAAACGTTTTTTCTGGCCGGTTTTAACCCATAACACTAAAATAAAGGAACGCACACATTTTTTGGAAAATTTTCGTCAGGGAATATATTCCATTTTGGTCACATCAAAAGTACTGAATGAGGGTGTTGATGTTCCTGAGGCCAATGTTGGTATTATCGTTTCAGGCAGTGGAAGCATTCGGGAACATGTCCAAAGGCTTGGACGCCTTCTGCGTGCCCAGGAAGGAAAACATGCTGTTCTATATGAGCTGATATCCAAAAATACGAGTGAATACTTTGTAAATAAGCGGAGGCGAAAGCATAGTGCTTACCAGGAATCTAATACGATATAAAATTTATCGTCAACACATCAAACCACAGTTCATTAAAACCGATGATCAAAACATGCTAAGTATTGCCGCTCAGCTTTTAGAAGTGTTTCAAAATAGCCAGGGTAAAACGAGAAGTGAGTTATTATCTGAAAGTAAACTAGTGATAGAACAGAGTAATTGCAATTCTATGATTACCAGCGGCTTAGAAAAGCTTTTATTGGATCGAACGAAATTTAATACAGATACTCAGGAAGAACTGTTAAACTTTAGACAGGAACTCTTTTCTTTTACCTCTGAATTACATAATCATGGAAATTTTCAAAATCTTGATACCTATTATCAAAGCATTGCAAACAAGTTCCAAAAAAATATTTCAGACATACAAAATCAACTGTATAGCGATCATCCATTAAACCAACCTGTATCCCAGTTTAAACCTCTTTCACCAGAACGTTTATTGCACCGCTACAATTGTGCCCAAGTTCAGGGATTGTTTATTCATTGTGAGCATCTTACCATAAAAATAGTTAACCCGGATCCGGCTCATCTTCGCCAATTGTTTAAATATTTACGTTTTTATCAACTATTAGCCCAAATAACGGAACTGAATGATACATCAGGTTTTCAAATTAGAATCGATGGCCCACTGTCTTTATTTTTCCAGACTCAAAAATACGGCATCAATTTAGCCTTATTTTTTCCAGCGATTTTACACCAAAAAGAATGGCAGTTAACAGCAAGTATTCAATTAAAAAATCGTACTGTACCGCTTCAGTTAGAACTCAATCAGACTTGCAAAATTCTCTCTCACTACAATCATTTCATGGCTTACATTCCAGAAGAAGTGACTTCTTTTCAAAAAAATTTTGCAAAGAAAATGCCTTCATGGAATATTCAGCCTTCAGATCGTCTAATCTCCTTGCCAGGAGATACCTATTGTTTTCCTGACTATACGTTAACCAATGAAATAGGTTTAACCGTTGATTTAGAACTGTTTCACGCCTGGCATTCAACGCCTTTGATTTATCGACTCAAGCAACTCGAACAAACAAAACAACCTGGATTACTTTTAGGTGTCTGTAAAAAATTGCTAAAAGACCCTGCTATCGCTAACGATATTGATCATTCAACATATTTTAAACACTTTGGTTTTTTCTTTAGAGATATGCCCACAGTCAGCAGTATTAAACCTGTCCTGGAAACTTTAGGGAAATAGTTCAATTTTACATCACTATTAAGGCACTCCAATTAAATAATGTTCCCATTCTTGCCTCCCGCATTCAGGCAGCCTTATATACTTTTTCTAAGTAACTTTAATACAATATTTCCACCGCTAACACACTTAAATTTTTCAATAACAAATTGATGCTTAGAGATTAAATCTTTCAATCCATTTCTATGGATAAAGTCTTTATAGTTGGTATAATGCTCTTTTCCTGCAAGGATTTCTAAACAGATGGTCACTGCTTTAAACAAATAACCTTTTGGAAATGTAAAAGGGCCTGTATGATAATCTACAATTAATAGTCTGCCCGTTGGCTTAAGAACACGGTTTATTTCATTCAGTACGTTCTCTCGAGTCACATGGGGCATTTCATGCAGGACCATACTTATTAAAATAAAATCAAAAGAATCATCACTAAATGATAAATGCGTTGCGTTTCCATGAATTAAACAGGCGGATTCCCCCAGTTTTTTTTGAGCAACGGCAAGCATATTTTCCGATGGATCAATCCCATAAACTGAACACCCTGATTTATTATATAACACAAGGTTAGACCCTGTTCCACATCCAATATCTAAAATTTTCGAATTCTGAGAGACGGGATAGAATAATAAACCATAGAGTCTTAATCCCTTACTTAAAGGCTCTGTCACTATATCATATACTTTTGATATGAATCGATAGGGGTCCTTTTTTTTTATTTGGTGCATCGATGGATATCCTCATTAATTAGTGTATCCTCTTCATGTTTCACCGGCTATTTTGGTTACACTCGTTGAGGTCAATAGCTGTTTTAACAGTTCATTTTCTTTTAAAGCGGTATCTTTTTCTTTCAGAGCCAGTTTAGCGGGAAAGTACGCTTCAGATGTAATTGAGGAATGCTCGAAAATAAGTTCCCCATTTTAGGTTGGAGTCCCAAAACTTTAGATTTGGGAAACAAAGAGACTGACGCCCAAATCTAAAGATTTGGGACTCCAGCATTCCTAAAAAAAATCTCCGACTTTTTGGGAATGCACCCTTGACTGGCTTGATTGATCGCTTCATCCATGCTCTTTTTGATACATGGCAATTCAAACTTGCGTTTGTCTCGATCTAAGGATGCTGAATGATGACGAAACGTCACCATTCAGCAGTTTAATGGATTACATAATCGGCAGATACTTGTCAATTTCGTATTTGCTCACATGCGTTCTGTATTTATCCCACTCAATTTTTTTATTTTCA
>PEAL01000452.1 GCA_002753725.1 Deltaproteobacteria bacterium | reverse complement strand
CTATTTTTGTATCAACTTCTTTGATTTTTTTCAGGTATAAAAAATAGCCTAAAATGTCTTTTGTTTTATACCTGAAAAATCAAAGTTTAAAGTTTTATTTTTTAACTTTAACCTGTACTACTTTCCAAAGGGTATTTCAAATGAAACGTTGTCGATAAATCTGCACGGATAGGCAAAATAATTAATAATTTTTACCTATTTCAAATTTTCCACCATATATTGTGATTTCTAAACCATCAAATATCGAGAACAGGCATAGCATCTGATATCTGATCTGATACAAAGGTTTTAACAATGAATGATGCGGAATCTATCAAATCATTCACCCTCAAATCCAATCACATCCAACACCCGAAACAAGGCTTCATCAAATTTCCACTGCAAGCCAATCCGCATCCCCTGACCATAATACCGTTGAGCATCCAAATCTTGATCTCGAAATCCTGTTAATTGATATCCCAACCCAATGCGAATATTTTTTTTCACCAGATAGTGCAATCCCAAGCCAAAAGAATACCGATCACTGCTGTGAAACGAGGTCAATAAACCCGAACGAATATTCAGACCCCATCGATAGTTCAGTTGGGTTGACCATTTAACTCCCATCAAATGAAGGGTGGATCGGTAATCATCCGGTGTATAGGTCATGGTTTGCCATTTGCTGGCAAGATGACCTGAAAATATCGTGTCAGCGGTTAATTGGTAATTATGATGTGATGACACCAGAAATACCTGGCGCTTGTCGATATCATTCTGATGGCGTTCTTCTTTCCATTGAAACAGGCCTAAAAGATGATAACGATTGGTGCGCCGAGGACGAAAAGCACCGCCAATACTCAGGATATGCTGAATACGATTTTCAGCGGTGTCAGGGTCTTCCAGAGCAAAATCCTCGCGGATTAATCCGGACCAGCTTTCTGCAAACCTTGCTGCATGGGTACCTTGAAACCCATAGTAATCCGATTGTCTGCTTAAACGTGTGTCCATCCGAATGGATGTTCGCTGGTTTTTATTGCGTTTGTCATTGATACCCAATGAACAGGAAAAGGCGTCTTCTGTGTCATCACCCCGGTATGTATGGATATACTCTATTTGGGGTGAAATGGAGACATTGGGAACCATGTCAAAACTGTTTCGTAAGCCCGTGACGCTCTCCATTTCTCGTCCATCCATGCCGCCCCGGATACGAGAAATGGGGTCACATCTTGATTATTGCACTTAATGAGAGTTATTTTAGATTTTGATTTAACAAATAAATTAAGTGCAATAATCAAGATGTGACCCCATTTTTCCCCCCATTTTTCCCCAAGTGTCCCGCCTTAAGTTGATACCCTGTTCGCCCTCTTGCCAAAAAGGCGATGACAAGCATCGCCCCTACATATGGCCGAAACGATGATCAAGGCCGAATGTTTTTCTATTTCTGTTCAAACCAATCAACAACCTGGGAATTAAATACGCTAAAACTATTTGATATAATTTGTAACTTATCAGGAATAAGATTGTCCGCGCAATACTTACAAAAATCTTTTTTCAAGTTTATTTGAAGATTTTTTCTTTCATCAGCACATAAATCTTTGAGCTGTTTGTCAGGTTTATTAGGCGCATAATAACGTTTCGCCAGTCCACCCTTTTGTTTAGCAAAAATTGGAAGACTTTTTTCATTTTCATATTTTTTACTGTCATATATCAATAAAAACCAGCTTTCTATCATTTGAACAGGAACAGCTATTGCCCCGCTTATTGGCCATGAATTTCTGTCAGACCCCAATATTTGTTTTGCAAGATTTTCAATTTCACAGTAACGACAAGTTTTCATTTGTTCTCTTTTGGAAAGTTTATAGACGAATTGTTGAATATCATGGTTTGGATGAGTTGGACTTCTGTCATTATCCAGTTCAATAAGAAAGAATGTATTTTCTACATAACCAGAGTATTTTATATCTCTTAAAAGTAAAGGGAGATGTTTTCTAACATGGGATATACCACCACCCTTTCGTATTCTTCTGGGGATTAATTCAAATTGCATACCTGTAATTTTTTCAATGCAGCCTTTATAAAAAACATCATCATTTTCATCTTCTGATAGAATATATAAATAATTCATCTGCGATTACACTCCTTAATGTGGAATACCGCCGACATAGCCTGAATACCATAATTCACCCAATGGCTCTTCTCCAGGTTTGATATTAGCCAGTCTTTCGTTCAAGCTTGTAAAAAATGTTTTACCTTCTATTTTTTCCGAAATAACAATTGCATCTTCATTATCTTTAAACTGATCAATTAAATAAGGATTATGTGTTGTTGCAATGATTTGCGGCATATTATCTCTATTCGCCATGTTAAAACAAAGCTCAACTATTTTTCCAAATAATCGCGGATGAAGTCCCCTATCAATTTCTTCAATACAAATTAGCGATGGTGGCCTTTCCTGAAATACAATAGTGATAAGAATCAGCGCAAGCTTGACACCATCAGACAGTTGGCTGACTGGAACAGGTGTTGAAATAAACTTTTCTCTAACCTGTAGTTGTTTGACATTTTTATTTGGAAGAAAACTTAGTTTTTCAATTTCTGATATAAATTGGCTTAGTGTGTATTCAATTTTGTCAAACAAATCCTCTCTGTCACCGGTTTTTAGAGCGTCAAGTACCTGTACAACTCCTGATCCCTCCTCAAGGACAACTGGATTTGAAACCAAATCTTCCTGACGACCTGCGTTTTCAGGATTAAGAGAAAAGATTGATACATTTCTTAATATGGAAATTAAAGGGTGCTGCTTATACCTGATATTTTTTTTAATTTCATCAAAATTCATGACGTCTGATTCGTTGTCTATTTGAAAATTGAAATGCAATGTTTCTGAATGTTGATCGTCTTGTTGATTAATAAGTTTCAATATTCTTTGCTTTTCATCTGTAAATATGTATTCTTGTTCTAATGAATTATAATTAATGTGTTTTGGCAAATTAAACGGTCTGTCATTCAGCACTTCAGAAACAGCCTTTAAGAATTGAAAAAAATTTGATTTACCAGTACCATTTGCTCCAATAAGTAATGTAAATGGAGATAAATGAAATGATGTATCAAGAATAGATTTGTAATTTTTGATGTTTATATTTTTTATCATGATATATACCTCAAATTGTTGGTCTTATTATTGCAACATTTTTTGTAATAATCGAATTGATTCTGCAAACCCAATTTTTCCATCATGATTAAAATCATAATCAGATAGATCGTATTATGTTCCATAACTGAACAAGTCAACAAGTCTGTAGTGTAGATAGTTGCGTAGCTACTCAGAATTTATGTTGCGAGTTTTTCTCCACGCACAAAAATAAACGTTAAATCTTGAAACACATTGTGTGCCTGCTCAGCTTTGAATTCAAAATTGGGTGTATATCCAACCTTTTAAACACAACTGTATAAATTATTGAATACAATATCCAATAGAGCCATTTTTACATATTTTTGAATTAACCCATTTTACTCCACTTAAATTTGTTTTTGTTAGCATTGTTCCTTCAATTGATGCGTATTCCATATTTGCATTTTTTAAATCTATTTCACTTAAATCTAAAAGAGACAAGTCGGAACATACTAAATTCTTAAAGCCATCCTTGATTTTTGACATAAGCATTATTTTTGAAAATTTCGATTTTTCATTCAGAGCTATGCTAATCCATTTAGGAAGATAAATTGATTGTGAAAAAAATACGTTATCAACATGAGTTCTGCATAATGTTGCATTCTTTAGATTTGCATTTAAAAAATTTGAACCAGCTAATATTGTTTCATTAATATTAGCTTTTTCTAAATTAGCGTTTGAAAAATTACATTCCTGAAAAGACGAAACACCAAAGTTAGCATTAAAAAAATTGGAAAACGATAAGTTTGATCTAACAAAACTCGTAAGAACATTATTATATATACCAGAAAAGGAAGTATCTTGAAAAACAGAATGTTCAAAATTTGAATTCATGCACGATATCCCCTATTAGTTTTGCTTTTTGAAAATTTGAACGGATTAAGTTTGCATTTGAAAAATTGCTTCCCCGCAAATCTGCATTAATAAAAAAATTTGTATAAATGCATGGTGATGAAACAACAGATTCTGATTTAATGAAATTTGATGTGTCTTTATTTATACAGCTTTTAAGATAAATATTTTTGGGTAATTAAAGTATTGCCCCTGAATCTTTTCCTGTATAAAAACCAAAAAGATTCAA
>PEAL01000451.1 GCA_002753725.1 Deltaproteobacteria bacterium | reverse complement strand
GAAATATTAAACTGGTTTATCCTTATCTTAACAATTATAACAGCGATCATATGGGATGGCTCCGATGGGGGTATGTTGATATTGACACTCAATTATCTGTCTCTGGTTCAGGATGCCTGAAATATGTTTTTACCGGTGGAAAATATGACAATGATGGAACCGTTGCTGCTGCTGGACTGGAAATTCGCTACAAGGAAGAACTGGAGAATTATTTAAATCAGGGCATCACCCCTTATGCCTCAATACCATTATCTTTGGATATTTCCCTGTATATAAAAAATCATAACACGTCTACGGGCACGTTTGATGAAGCCCAAGGCATGAACCGGCTGAGTCTATGGATTTTTCTTCCCAAACATGACTATAAAGACATGACCCGACCGGATAATACCATTGCGTGGTATCCATTTATTGATACCAGTAAAGAAGATCATTATTACCATTATGTTTCCAATATTGGCATGGGCAGTTGGACCCATGTTCTCTTTGATGCCCACCCGCTCCACAATAACAGTGGTGATTCCAATCCTCATGATTTTTATCGAGCGGGAGGGATAGATTGTCCGGGGAATGCAGAAGACTATTTTAGTCGTGTGGCATCCTTTTGTTTTCGGATAAAATATCCATCATGTCCATTTCCGCTCCCCATCTACTTTGATGACATTGATTTTTATAAAACCCCTCAGCCAGAAAATGATGAAACCATTGCAAATATTGGTGTGGGCTATGATCCTGAAGAAAAACGATTTGATATCAGTTTTTGTGATAAATACAGAGGTCAGTCCTGTGCAGCAGTATATGAGATCAAATATGCGTTTGAACCCATCACGCATAATAGCTATTCACAGGCAAAAGATGGCCAGGTTATACCTGATCCAGATGTGGGGTTTACGTATTATACAGATACTGCCAATCAAATCAAAAAACCGGTCAATGGATACAGTCAAATCTGGGCAAAATTCACATTGGCGCCGGAAGACAGAGCCTTGTTAACCCAAGGACAACACATTTATTTTGCAGTAAAAGATATTTCTAATCGTAGCTTTGACGATCAGGATACCTTTGAATACGAGACTGTGGATGTCCCCGGGATTGGACCCATGCGGCGGATTGATTTGATTAAGACCATTGATTACAGGATTTGTTCGGGGAAGGTCAAATAAAGAATATGTGCTTTTAAATCAATGGCTGACATATATGGATACGCCCGTTCACGCCACAATGAGCTACGCCTTTTCCAGCATCTTGATTTCATCAACCACAAACGCCGGGGTTTTCGTTTTTTTATTTTTCGTATAATCGTAGGTCACAATAACGCTCTCACCAATGGCTGCCAATTGATTCAACTGATGACTGACCAGTTTATATTCCATAATAAACCGATCTTCTTTGATATCAATGATTTTTGATCCAACTGAAACCGTATCTGGATAGGTTATGGGGAGAATAAATTTGCAGGACACGGATGCCAGAATATAGTCAAAGTCTTTTTTTTCAAACTGAAAGTGTTCAAAATAATAGATACGGGCACTCTCAAAATATTTAAAATAGACCGTATTGCTGACATGCAAGGCGGCATTCATATCTCCCCAGGCCACTGGAATGGTTAACACCACTGGATAGGATTCCAATAAGGATGTCATTTGTTGTTGATCAGTTGTTTGCACTCGCTTTTTCCCGGACATTGAATGCCAGTCTCCATTTCTGATTGTCAGCGCGTGATACACACCACAGTTCAAGGGTTCCAATTTCTGTCGCTGTTACGTGAAGATGAATGGGAACGACTGTGCCGGCACTGTCTTTGTCTATATCCAGGCGGGTTTCCATGGATGTAATGGGGGTAATATCTGTTTGATCCGAATCAGCAAACATTCCCACGGTATCATTTTTTCGGGTGCTTGAACCAAACAAATCAAACTTAACTTCTTCTCCAACAACCAGACCAAACTCCTGACCTGAAATTTCCTGGCTGGTGCCTTCTTCCATACCAAAGGGGGCCACACATAAATATTTGATGGGGATGGTCATACCCGGTACAGCGGGAAGTGATGGTTCAATGCCAATGTAGTAGGTTTTATTCAAGCCTGCACGAATTCGAATACCTTTGCCTCGTCTTGCCATACCATAATACGCTGCTCCCCTTGCAACGGCCAGATCAAAATTCTGATTGGTCAGTTCCCGGATTTTATCCTTGGATGGGCTCCAGCTTGAAAGTGCCGACAGGGTGCGTTTTCGAATGGGAATGGATTTCATAACACCGCCGTTGAATAAAATAGCGGTGGGATATTGGGTATCATCCCCCACATGACGTCTTAAAAATGTGGCCAGATGATGGGTAATTGCGGGATCTGACGTATACTCCAGACCCATTTTTCGCATGCCAACACGTTTGAGCTGAATAGGTTCGACATCTTTTTCACATAACGGGAAAAAACCTTCATTAATGTGTTCATTTAAATCTTCACGGTTCAGACGGGTTTCGATGGTTCCACCAATCAGGCTGCTTCCTCTTCCTAAAATGGTGATAGGGAACGAGCGAGATTTTTTTTCAGAATAGAGATTTTCTTTTGCCTGACGGCAGCTTTGCCAGAGTCCTCTCATTTGCCAGGCATTAAGCTTTTGACCTTTTTCTGACACTTTTTTGGCCACCACATGTGCGAGCGCAATATCCATGTTATCTCCGCCAACCAATAAATGATCCCCCACCGCAACACGCTCCAGACTTAATTCACCATCAATTTCACTGGCCTGAATCAAACTGAAATCTGTGGTTCCGCCACCAATATCACAGACAAGAACACGATCTCCCACAGCAATTTTTTCACGCCACTCTTCTCCTTGTTGCTCCAACCATGCATAGAATGCTGCCTGTGGTTCTTCGAGCAAAGTGATATGGGGTAAACCCGCCATTTCTGAGGCTTTTACTGTTAAATCTCGGGCAACGACATCAAAAGATGCCGGAACAGTCAAAAATATTTCCTGGTGTTCAATTTTAAGGGATTTATTCTCTGCTGCCATTGTATAATTCCATGCATTTCGAATATGCAGTAAAATATCTGCGATGGCCTGAACTGGCGAACGTTTTGAAGTTTCATCCGGACTGTCCCAGGGTAAAATGGGTGCATTTCGATCAACACCTGTATGGCATAACCAGGACTTGCTTGATGCAATTAAACGATTGGGAATTTCTGAACCTCTGTTTCTGGCAAATGCCCCCACTGTGTGGGTGATTTTTTTATCCCAGGGTAATTCCAGAGCACCTTCTGGGACATCATTTTCACCAGGTTGGAAAATAAACGAGGGCAGTGTTTCAGATTTTCCAATACTGCCAGCATCAACAAGCTGAGAAATTTCAAAAATGTTGATTTCCGGGGAAACAGAATCATCCTCCGGAATCAGACAATATGCAACAACACTGTTTGTGGTTCCCAGGTCAATTCCCACAATATATTTTGGATCAACCATTTTTACCTCTCTTTATTTTTCTTAATTCATTTAAGCTATTATGCTCATAATTTAAATAATTGATATTAGTACACTGTCTTTAAGGAAAGGACTTTTGAGACAGAATGGGGGCTGCGGGGGCACATCTTGATTATTACATTTAATTTGTTTATCAAACCAAATACTAATTCGGTCTCATTAAATATAATAATCAAGATGTGACCCCAGTGCCCCCCCTAATAAAAACACTTCAATAATCCTGCTAATCCTTTAATCTTATTAATCCTAATTTTTTTTAGATAAACCGCTTTCAAGTCAAAGAGATACATCGAATTGAAAAGATAAGCGATGATGATCATTTCAAATTGATGCAGTCGCCAAATTTTTTTTGAAATGATCAAAACTGTCATAAGAAAAGGATTTTGAAAAAAGCGCTTTAAGATAATCAAAATCTTTGATTGCATTTAATGCTTTGATAACGTCAGAAGACACATCACCAAAGCGGTTTTTTAAATTCAATGTGAGCATTTCTCTCATGTTATTGAGCCCTTGTTCAAGCCCTTTTTCAAGCCCTTCTTCACGACCTTTTTCAAGCCCTTTTTCAAGCCCTTTTTCAAGCCCTTCTTCACGACCTTTTTCAAGCCCTTTTTCAAGCCCCTCATCATAAACTTGTCTGCCTGCAACTGTATCTAAAATATCAAAGTCTAACATAGCCTTTATTCCTTCCCTTGTTATGGCTCTAAACCTGTTTAAAATAAATAATGACATCACATTAATGGCATCAATAGAAG
>PEAL01000067.1 GCA_002753725.1 Deltaproteobacteria bacterium | reverse complement strand
TCAAACAAACCATTGTGGAAAAGGGAATTATGACACAAGAAGCTGTTGATGAAATCTCTGATGATGAATGTCTTGAACTTATTTTTCAACCAGGATTTTATGATACAGCCTCCAGTACTCAGGGGGGAATGCATTTGGATCAAATCCAGGCCTTGATTCGCGATGAATTGGGTGGAGAGATCTTTGTTGATGCCGAACCTGCTGAAGGCACGAATTTTATGATCAAAATTCCCATAGAAACTACTGCAACCGAAGCCCCTGAAGACTCTCAACCGGTCAAACAGGTTTATGGATACAATGCCGGTTATTATTATCTGTTCCAGATTGATGCTTCGGGTGATTGTCGTGCAGAAAAAGTTGATCGAGACGATGTTCCTGATACTGTTATCCAGAAATGGTTGACTGATGGAACCCTTCCTCAATAAAGCGTTTTTTTCAATAAAAACGCCCTTTCAACAGAATATCGAATGTGTCAGAACTGCATACCATTAAAAAGTTAGCGGTTCTGACAGTACCTTTATTTGAAAACTATGATAGTGAAGGTCTAACGGTCCCGAATCATATAAATTCTTTTAATGCGGCAAGTGAGTATCTGCACACGTTGTTCAAAACTCAAACGAAGGAATACTATATTGGAGTCCAAAGCTTTAGCTTTGGGAGTGACAGAAAAACAACGCATTGAAAATCTTAGGAACTCCCAAAGCTAAAGCTTTGGGACTCCAATCTAAAATGGGGCACTTATTTTTCGAGTATTCCTTAGTGATAATTTCTTATAAAATTTCAAAAAATTAGGGGGCGCAATGTTAAAAAAACAAGTATTTCCTTGTTTGAGTATTATCCTTACCGTGATCTTTCTCGCAACAAATCCGTCATGGGCAACACCAAAACCAATGATCAATACCTATTGGAATGATTTTTCTGAGGGCATGGGCCATGAAATGAGTTTTCATGACCCTTCAGGCTTGTATGCTTTAGATGATCAAAATGGTACGCTCCACATTTCAAAAAATAGCGATGACCTGTACGATTTTTTTCGTGCCGCAAAAATTAGCACTCAAATCCCCATATCTGGCGATTTTGATATTCGAATTGATTTTCAACTGATGGAACCTTTGCAAAATGGAGATCAGTTGGAATTGCAGATTTATGGCGAAACCTTTTACTTTTTTGCAGTCAGAAGCAATGAATCAGGATTGGGCGGACAGAATGTCCATGTTTTTTATGGTGAAAACGAGGGAAGCATTGCGCCCACACCCTGTATTGCATTCACTGCTATGGAGGGCACACTTCGCGTGAAACGAGAAGGAGAAACACTGACTGCTTTTGCCAAATCTCACAGTATGGATGATTTTCAAATCATTTTTTCGTATGCTTTTCCTGTCTCAGATGTTCATTTTAAACTTTCCATACAAAGTCAGCCCTTCAGTCATGGCGCTCAGGATGTTCACCTGGACAATTTCCGAATCATGCTCCCCAATCTGTGCGTGCTTGAAAATGGTACTCGTCCAGTGAGTATCAGCGATGGGGCTCAACCTTATTCAATTGTAAATTTTGATTCTACTGTCATTAACATAACGCCTGATAATGAAATGCTATATATTTCTGGTAGTCAGGCAGGAGCTAGCCGTTTGACCATCAGTGCTGCTGATCAACAGTTAAACCATATTTTTGTTCGGGTGATTCCCCAGGGAAACCTCTCGGGCTCTTTACGTGATGAAAACAATCAGCCGGTTCCAAATGTTTCCATTGAAATTGAAAGTTTACACAGGTATGCATCCATTAGCACACAAAATGATGGTTTTTTTGAATTCAACGGATTGTACCCCGGGCCTTTAGAAATCACCATGAGACCACAAGTATCAAGTGGTTTGTTGCCTGTATTCAAATCCTTCATGTTAAAAGAGGGAGAACACTTATCTTTAAATGGGATTACACTTAAAAAAGGAACATGTGTCAGTGGAACATTAAAGAAACCAGACAACACGGCATTGTCATCAGCAATGCTTTTTATACCTGGTTTGGGAAAAACTTCAGCAATGCAACCATCAGAAAATGGTCATTTTATGCTCTGTTTACCAAGAGGTGAATGGTTTTTAAATCTTTCCTCTAACGATGATTACGGGCTATATCCTGTATCAATCACTGTTCAGGATCAAGATACAATTCAGCTGGGAGAAATTTTCACGTATGCATATTCTCAAGAAAATCGCATCAGTGGCAGGGTATTTGGCAGTAATATAACGCCCTGGGATTACCTTCAAGTGGTCGCATTTCCTGCTGAACTTGATATTCATCAGGGAAATATTGCTCATGTATCTCCCTTTGCCTTTGGAGACGTGAACATTGATAATAATTACGAATTGTTTACACCATCAGGACAGGCGGTTCAGTTGTTTCTGGTCAGTTCTTTGGATGAACCCTTTGCTGGATCCAGTGTTACAATTCTTGATCATCATGCCAGTGTCACATCACCGAAAAGCAATGAAAGCTTTGATTTTAATGTCAGCGGATATACCATTCAAAGCCAGGTTTTATTTCAAAATCAACCGGTTCCAAACTGCCAGGCTGTTTTGATAAGTGTTCAAACCAGACACATGGTTGCATTTGCGGATACTGACAACAACGGTCGCCTGACGTTTTACCATGTTCCTCCATCAGACTATGAAATTTCGGTTGAAAATGATTCCTATTCAGGTACAACGCCCATGTTCAATGTATACAATGATGGATACGTTCCAGATGTATACCTTTCTTCAATTGTTCCAGAAATGGAGTACATTTCTGGAACAATTTTTGGAGCTGATAATATGGGGATCCCTTATCTCTCTGGCCAAGTGTTTGCCGATAATTGCTGGAATAATTTTGTCGCAAATTTTCAATCGGAAGAAAATGGCCAATACAGGGTGCAAGTGCCTCCAGGCAATTATTTCTTGATGCTTCACGCCAACCCGCAGTCTAATCCCAAATCTATTCAACAATGGTGGGCAGTTAATGGCGGCGTTGCCGACTGTATGGAAGCATCTCCTGTTATTGTTCAACCAGAAAGTTCTGCTCAGGATATTAATTTTACTTTAATTCCAGGTGTTTTAGTGACCGGTGCCGTGACTTCTGCCAATGATACCCCCTTGACAACTATTTGTATTCAGGCCAGACATGACGCCTGTAAAGGCCAATCTGTTGCTGGTACACAAAGCTTTGACCATGGGAGATATGAAATGGTTTTATTGCCTGGAGAATATGCCTTGCAAGCCTCCGGATGCAATGATCACAATATGGCTTATATGGATCAATTCTGGAATCATGCCGAGAGTTGTGCCCAGGCAACGATTTTACAAATTCCTGAGGGACATCAAACTATTGAGAATATTGATTTTAAATTAACAATAGGCTATCTTCTTCATGGGCGAGTGGTGGATTCAAGTCACACCCCGATAGCTCATTTGACTGTAGGCATCTGGCATGAACGCGCCGCTCAATGGCGAGAAACTGACACAGATGATCAGGGACATTTTACCTTAATGGGCATTCCTGAGGGTAGCGCATTTATTGAAATAAAACCGGATATTGCCAACAGACGCGCGGGCTATCGTGAACGCGAGATCATTTCTGGCCCCAGAGAGATTCAACTATCAGATATTGTTCTTCAAGATGGATTTCTGGTCACCGGAAAACTCCTTCGTCCTGATAGTACACCTGTTATTGATGCTGAACTTGAGTGTTTTGCTGAAGATCATTATATTGATTTGAAAACCAATGACATCGGTGAATTTTCTCAACTGTTATCCCCTGGAATCTGGACCATCATGCTGGATGAAGATGACAGGGATGTCAGCCTCATTCCATTTACGTTTACTGTTCAAGACAGTGATATCAACCTGGGTGATCGTTTTGTCTATTTGCATTCACCCGATAATCGTATTTCAGGAACCGTTCAGGTTCCGTTCACTCCGGTAGGAAATCTTGAAGTTATCTTGTTTCCTGCAACGGTTGATTTCTCACCAGAACAGTTTCATCTGGTTCATCCTTTCAATTTTTCAGAACCCGATGACCTGGGACAATTTCAAGTTCATGTCCCCAATGATATCGAAAGTATGCTCGTATTAATCAGCATGATTGATGAGGACTCCGGTGAAGTTGAAACCGGTACAGTTTTTCAAATGATCAATGGTATTCATTCCCCCCAATCCAATGTTTCATTTCAATGGCAGGAAGAAGGCCATCTGTTGAGCGGATGCCTATTGCCCTATAATGATGTCATCAAAGGCAATGAGACAGTCCTTTTGTATCGTATGGAAAACGAAAGCACCCTTTTTGCCGGCTTTTCAGAAATGCCTGCTGATGGCTGTTTTCGATTGTTCAATGTGCCATCTGGAACCTATCAAGTGGTTGTCAATGTACCCGATGCTCAATTTTTTGAGCAGACAGAATGGTTTGATCTGACGTCATCACATATCTTACCACCAATTATTGTGTATGGAAAAGAAATCGTTTCAGGCGATATCAATGGCAATGGTATGCTGGACCTTTCTGATGTTCTGATTGGACTTCGTGTTGCTGCCGACTTACCTGTCAATCAGACACTCTTTTTGAGAACTGATATCAACACTGATGGCATCATTGGGATGCAGGAAAGTGTTTATGTTTTGAGGAACATTGCACAGTAATACTATTTTGTAAAAGTATCGAAAAGAGATAAAAATATATAGTTTCTGTATATCATTCATATTTTCAATTTAATGCGCAATGTTCAATTTTTTTTTGATTGATGACACAAAAAGGAAAACAAATGATTTTATTAATCGATAATTATGATTCATTTACGTACAATATTGCCTATGCCTTAGGAACATTGGGGCAAGAGATTCGGGTTTTTCGTTCAGATGTCATCTCAACCGATGAGATCGAACAATTAAACCCTCAAGCCATTATTATATCACCAGGGCCCGGCCGACCGGAAAATTCTGGAATCAGTTGCGAAGTCATCAAACGATTTGTGGGGATTATCCCGATTATGGGCGTGTGTCTTGGACATCAATGTATTGGTCAGGTATTGGGTGGCAACGTCATTCAAGCAGAGGTGCCGGTTCACGGAAAAACGTCGAATATTTATCATGATGGTAAAACGATTTTTGGTGGATTACCTGATGGTTTTAAAGCCACACGCTATCATTCCTTGATTGTTGAGAAATCAAGTGTTCCACAACAATTAACCATTTCGGCGCAGACAGATTCCGGAATTGTTATGGGGATCAGAAACGAAACATTAAAGATCGAGGGGGTTCAGTTTCATCCAGAATCCATAGCGACAGGAAGTGGAACACAATTGTTTCAGAACTTTATTCATTATTATTGTCATGAAAATTCCTGAATCAATTAAAAAAGTTGTCAATGAATACATAAACTCCCCTTTTTAATTTCGAAGACACGATCCTTAATTCGATGAATAGTGGAGTCCTAAAGCTTTAGCTTTGGGAGTTCCTTAGATTTTCAATGCGTTGTTTTTCTGTAACCCCCAAAGCTAACGCTTTGGGGCTCCAATCTAAAATGGGGAATCTGCCGCGTTAAGCGGCTTACTTGAATGTCTGTATCGAGCTGACACCAAAAGCTAAGCGCATTTTTACAACTATTGTTTTTCAGCGGTTTAAGCATGTAAGTACATCAAAGCAAATCCTTTTTGCTTTTGGTGCAGCTCAGACCTGTTTATTATGTGCGATAAAAAAGGAGTTTAAATCATGCCAAAAAATTTTGCTATCAAAAGCGCTAAAAATTTATCACCACGAATTCAGTGGTTGCGCGACTATTATTTTCAAGGCGTTTCAAGGAATTGGAACAATGAGTATACCTCGTGGTCAACAGGAACCCCTTGGGATATTCAATATGAAGAAATGAATTATTATATTGCTCCTGAAAATTATGCATTTTTTGATGCCTTTCGGTCTTCTTTTCAAGTGGCAGCAAAAAACATCCCTCTGCCTGTTAAATTTTGGAAATGGTCTTTGGTGGAACGTCGTGCATGGTTTAACAAGGCGGTCATGGTCAACCATCTTCCCAGGGAAATCCTACCCAATGACCTGATTGCCGGAGGACGATTTAATGTTCAAACGTCCAAATGTCTGACTGAAAAAGAAACACAAACGCGTAAAACACTTGTTACAGGCAGTCAGGGCATACGAGAAAAATTGAAATGGTTTCACGATCACGGATATGGCAATGCCGGTGCAACCAGTGGACATCTCATCCCGGATCATGAACGCATCCTGAGAGAAGGTTGGCAAGGTGTTTATGCTAACCTTGAACAAAAATATCAAAATTTATCCGCATCCGACAAACAAAGCGACAAAGGTGATCAGTTACAAGCCATGATGATTGCAGCAACCATGCCTCGTGATCTGGCATACAAATACGCAAGTGTCTGTCGAACCGCAGCACATATGGAAACCAATTCGCATCGAAAACAAGAACTGATCCAAATGGCACAAAATCTTGATCGTGTCCCCTGGTTGCCATCCAAAACCTTTTGGGAAGCTATTCAGGCGTTATGGATCAATCATTTTCTGATCATGAGTGATGAAAATTATCCAGGGCCAGGCGTCTCGTTTGGCCGCATGGATCAATATCTTTACCCTTATTGGCAATATTCTAAAGATCAAGGGATGTCGGATGAATTTGCCAAAGAAATCCTTAAATGTTTTTGGGTTCATGCCAATACAGTTTACGATGCTTTTATTCGAACCGGTAAACAGGGAGTGACATCTGGATTTGGACAATTGATCACGCTCTCTGGTCTGGGGCCTGATGGCAATGATGCTACCAACGATTTGACCTATCTTATTTTGGATATCATCGATGATATGTCTCCAATTTTAGAACCCAAACCCAACGTTCGGATCAGTCAGAAAACACCGGATAAATTGTTGAATCGATTGATCGAAATGATTGCCTCCAGCCAGGGCGCACCTTTTTTATTGAATTTTGATGAACGATCCATGGCCGGTCTTCTCCGAGAAGCCCATAAAGCCGGTGTTGCCCATTTGATTCATCGCGAAAACGTCTATAATTACGCACCTGTTGGGTGTCTGGAAAACACCATGCAGGGAAATGATCGTTCTGGCACGGTTGATGTCAATATCAATCTTTATAAAGCGGTTGAACTTGCACTGACCGGCGGAAAAGATTTGATTGCTTATGGGGATATTATTACCAACAAGAAATATCCCATTTCACAAAATGGCCCTAAAACTGAATCAGGAGAAAAGGTTAAAACATGGCCGCAATTTTTTGAAGCTTTTAAGACACAACTTGCCCATATAATTAAAAAATTTGTCGAACTGTACGAATCTGCTGAAACTGTTCGTGCAAATTATTCTCCCAGCCCTTACCTCTCCTGCCTTGTTCGGGGATGTGAGGACAAATCCCTGGATATTACACGCGGCGGTGCAGAGCTATCCTTTGTAACCATCAATGCCGTGACATATGCTGCAACGGTGGATGCCTTATTGGGAGTAAAATATCTTGTTTTTGATACAAAAGAATGCACACTGCCAGAATTGATTGCTGCATTGAAAAACAATTGGAACGGCTATGAAAGCCTTCAAGCCAAAGCAAAAAACAAAGCGCCCAAATATGGTCAAGATGATGACATTGCCGACAGCCTTGCCCGTGATGTTATGAATTTTTGGAGTGAGGAAACCTGGAAATACAAAACACGATCAACCGGACGTCAATTTCGACCCGGTATGCTGAGTTGGAATTATTGGATTTCTGATGGTTATATCCTTGCCGCCGGTCCTGATGGGCGAAAGAAAGGTCAATTTTTATCCAATGCCATCTGTCCATCAAATGGCGCAGATATCTATGGCCCCACAGCCAATACCAATTCTGTTGGCAAAGTCATTTCAGGAAAAAGCAGTCCTGAAATAAACAGTTTTCAGGATGCATCGAATGTGTTGCCCAGTGGTGCAAGCCATACAATGACCTTCCATCCATCAATGGTCTATCATGAAGAGCAAAAAGAAAAATTCAAATCATTCATACGTGCTTACGCAATCAACGGTGGCACAGCCCTTCAAATTAACATGCTGGATGCTGACACATTAAGAGATGCCCAGGCCAATCCAAAAGATTATCCCAATTTATTGGTGCGAGTAACCGGCTATAATGCGTATTTTTCCGCCATCGGAAAAGAACTTCAAGATGAAATTATTGCGCGTTTGTGCCATGGTCGGTAATCAATTATAAAAAAAAATGTGCGTTGAAGGTTTTTGCCTCATAAGGTCAGAAAAAAGCAGCCCAAAGGCTGCTTTTTCACTGAATATTTGCGTATTTGGTAATGCTGAATAAGATGAAATAAGACACTTTAAATTCATCTTAGGAATGCTCGAAAAGAATACGTTCTCATAATAATCAGAAAAATTAACCACATTATGGTTGAAATTCATCCACAAAAAAGTTAAATTGCACCTATTATGATTAAACGAAACATAACAAATAATATCCTTGAGGCTTTGGAAGATACGCCAGTAATTTTTTTAAGAGGGGCACGTCAAACAGGAAAAACAACACTGGTCAAAAATATTAATGGCAATTTTTCGGCGCATTATATTACGCTGGATGATGCAACGGTTCTTTCAGGTGTAAAAAGTGATCCTGCTGGTTTTTTAGCTGGTATTGATAGACCTGTTATCATTGATGAGGTGCAAAAAGCGCCTGAACTTTTTCCTGCCATTAAAATAGATGTGGACAATAATAGAAAACCGGGAATGTTTATATTAACAGGATCATCAAATATACTGACGTCAATAAAAATATCAGATTCACTTGCTGGTAGAATGGAAATATTAGATTTATGGCCTTTGTCTCAGGGAGAAATAAATGGCTTTTGTGAATCTTTTATTGATGCTGCTTTTGATAGCAAACAAAAAGGTTTTAAATTCAGTGAACCCAATCGTATGGATTTTTGCAGGATGATTCTCAAAGGCGGTTACCCGGAAGCTGTTCAAAGAATCAGTGTAAAAAGAAGATCTGCCTGGTTTGACTCCTATATAACATCAATACTGGAAAGAGATATCAGAGATATTGCCCAGATTCAGGATTTAATGGCAGTGACAGGTCTTTTGAAATTGTTGGCCACGAGAACAGCCAACCTTTTAAATTATGCCGATATCTCCAGAAACGTTTCAATTCCTCAAACAACAATCAAAAGATACATGTCGCTGCTCAAGCAAATTTTTCTTATTTATGAATTACCTGCCTGGTTTAGCAATCTTGGCAAAAGGTTGATGAAATCACCCAAATTGATGTTTACAGACACAGCTTTTGTGACGAATTTGACAGGATTTAATCATGAAAGACTTATGGAAAATCCTCAATTTACAGGTGCCTTGATTGAAAACTTTGTAGCTTCGGAAATTTATAAACAGGCATCCTGGAGCAAAACATCTGTTTCGCTTTTTCATTATAGAAATCAAGCAGGTAATGAAGTTGATATTGTTTTGGAAGACAGGTCCGGAAAGGTTGTTGGAATTGAGATCAAATCATCATCTTCAGTAACAGCCAAAGACTTTACTGGCTTGAAACATTTAAACGATAGTCTCAATGATAAATTCATACGTGGCATTATTTTATATTTTGGTAAAAATAGTGTTCCTTTTGGTGAAAATCTTCATGCCGTTCCGATAACAGCAATTTGGGAAAATTAAGTTCCCCATTTCATAAAAAGTTAATTCTATTTTTTTTGAACCAGGATTACGCTGAAGAAGATGAATAAGGAATGCTCGAAAAATGAGTAATCTAAAAATATTTCAGTGACCAATTTCGGATCTGCTGCCCACCCAGTGGCATGTGATACCATCCTTTGACCCGTGGATGAATGAGATAATGGGATCGCTCAAAATAAATCGGCAACACTGCGCAGGCTTTTTCACACAGTATGGATTCTGCCTGACAGTACAATTGAATTCTATCCGTAAAGTTTATGGTTTGATCGACGCTGTTCATTAATTCGATAAATTCCTGGTTGTTCCATTGCGTTACATTCTCGGATTTTTCCGGATGAAACAACTCATTGAGCCAGTTATTTGGATCTGGATAATCAGCGCACCAGCCATATCGAATTAAATGCCAGTCTCTGGTTGATTTTAAGCTGTCAATGTAGTTTTCCCACGTCAGCGGTTTTAGACTGACATTGATATTTAAATAATAATTCAGGCAATCTTTGACGCCTCTGGCTATAAGTTCGTGGGTCTGAGATTCGTTATAGGCAATAATGATTTCAGGAAATCCTTTTCCATCAGGATATCCAGCCTGTTCCAGCCATTTTTTTGCAGTGACAGGATCAAAAATCTCATTGTTTCCACATTGTGCAAGTTGGGGGGTAAAATTTTTTGCAACCTCTTGCTTGCCTTTTAAAATATATTGAATTAATCGTTTTCGATCAATGGATGCATTGATGGCTTTTCGGATGAGAGGGTTATCCACTGGAAACTTTTGTGTATTAAAAGCAAATGCGTAAGAGCAAAAAATATCTTTTTGAAAATATTGTTCTTTATAATCAGGATTCAGTGAAATATCTGAGATAAAATTTAATGGAATTTTTAAATAGTTCCCCCCGAGTATATCAATTTCTCCGGAAAGATACATTTCCATTCCATGCCTTCCATCAGAGACAATCAAATAACGAACCTCAGGAATCAATACATTTTTTTGATCAAAATAGGTTGTATTTTTTCGAAGGATCATCATCAATCCTTTTTCCCAGGCTGCAAGCTTGTAAGAACCGTTAGAAACAATGTTTTCAAGGCTGGTCCAGGTCTTTGGTGCTTTTTCAATCACATGTCTGGGCAAGGGTCTAAAAACCCATATGCCTGCCATTGATGGGAAATAAGGGGCGGGTTTATTTAAATGAAACGTTATACAGTTGTTATGAATAACCGTTACGCCTACTGTTGAAGGATTGACATGTAGGCCTTCATGATATTCTTTGGCATTTTTTAAAATATACAGTGTGTATACGTAAGGAGAGTCCGTTTCTTTGTTCAAATTTCTGAGAATGGCCCATTGAATATCATAAGCTGTCACGGGTTTGCCGTCGGTCCAAAAAACATCATTTCTTAAATAAAACGTATACTGTTGATAATCTGGGCTGGCTGTCCATGAGGAAGCCAATTCTGGAACCGGTTCATAATTCTTTGGATCATAATCTGTCAAACCCAGAAAAAGTTGTTCCACAATATCAATTGACGTCACATTATCGGTCAGTCCAGGATCAATTGTCGGAATGCTTTCTTCAATGGGAATTCTAAGGGTAAAATCCTTAACACACTCATATGGATTAACCTCCCCAAGAAAATTTCTTTCCACAAATTGGAAGTCCTCTGCGGTTGATTTTTTGATAAAAAGATTTTTATTGGTAATGCCTCCATTCATGTTCATTGAAATTTTGCCTGTCGCGCCTCGAAAGTCTTCAAATAAATGCAGGGTTGCTGCAATTTCTTCAGGGACAAAAGACCCACTTTTTTCAATGGTTGTCGCCAGCAGCAAAATAGCATCATATCCAGATGCAGCCAATGCATCCGGTGATGTTCCTGTTTTTTGAATGAAATTATTGACAAAGGATCTGGTTTCTTCCAGTGGTTGAACAGGGTCAAAATACGTTGGAAGAACAACATTTTTGGCTTTTTGTCCTGCAAGTTGGAAAAATGTCATTGAATCCAGAGCGTTGGTTGAAAGAATCGTCTGGTTAATGTCCATCTCACGGGCTTGTTTGATAAAAATTGCTGCGGATGGCAAATTTCCGCTGATAAAAAGGGCATCACAGTCAACCTGCTTAATTTCTTTGATAATATGTTTAAAATTGGTTTCCCAGGAGATATACGATCGTGTGGCAACAATTTGACCACTACGTTTTCTGAATTCTGAGATAAAAAAGTTTGCCAGTTGCGAGGTAATGGTGTCCGTATCAAAAACAACAGCAATATTTGTTAATGCGTTACGATTTGCATACTCGATAAGCTTGAGGGTTAATTGTTCATTGGAGGGTATATTTCTAAAAATGTATTGATTTTGATTTTGAATAAAATCTGAAACTGTCGTTCCCGGAGAAATAAACAGCAATTTATTTTTTTCATAAATGATGGATGTAGAAACAGCAACATCGGAATTATTATGTCCAATAACAGCCAGAACCTTTGAGTTTTGAGATAACTTTTTCGCAATGGCTTTACCTGTATCAATGGCGCCCTTATCATCATAATACAGCGGATGAATTGTTTTTCCCAACACACCCAACTGATTGATTTCATTGATAGCCAGCTTACACCCCTCAATAAATTGGCTTTGAAAATCAGAGGAATCGACAATAGCAATGAACACGTCTTCCGGAGATTGTGAATAATAATTTTCACGTAAATCAGATGGTTTTTGAGTGTTGTCACAGGCACACAATACACATACGAAACATCCGATGATCATGCATCTGAGGATATGTGTCTTGTCTTTTTTTCTTAAAAAGAACCGATTGTCCATTATTTCAATCATCCATTTCTATTTTATTTTATATGTTTGTCAGACCAATTGACCATCATCCAGCGTTAAAATACGATCTGCAGCAGCATAGTATTGATCATCGTGGCTAACCGCAATAACGGTCTTTCCTTGTTTGCGCAAAGATGGCAACAATTCATAATAAAAATATTTCCGAAACCGTGGAGACTGGTCGGATGCCCATTCATCAAAAACATAAATGGGTTTATCTTCCATGAGCGCCACAACCATTGCCAGTCTCTTTTTCTGACCGGTTGACAGATCAAGCGTTGAAAAGCGATTGTTTTCAATAGTAAGTTTGTTATCCAATTCCATCGTTTTCATCAAATGCGTCATTTTTTTTTGATCTATCCCATCAGTAAACCCATAAAAACGATCAAAAAGATGGAAATCAGTAAAAATGGCAGAAAACAAATATCTGAAGTCAGTGGATTGAATATCTTTTTGATCAATGCAAATCCTTCCAGAAAAAGGAAAATACAGACCGGTTAAAATTTTTAGCAAGGTTGATTTACCACTGCCATTCCCCCCTGTAATAAAAATAATTTCACCCGGATAAAAAGAACAGGTCATATTTTTTAATCCAAAAAGAGGGGCTCCCTTTGTATCTGTATAATGAAAACAAATATTGCTGAACGTAATTTCTTCAAACGGTTTCAATTTTTTTTGGGGTGGAGATATTTTCTCCTTTTTCAAGTGCTTCAGCTCATTTTCAAGGTCCAATAATCGTTCAACAGAAATACTGGCCCTGACCAAATATGGAATGGCATCCTTGATAACACCCGTTTGAAGAAATAATATTAAGGTAATGCAAACAATCATCAGGTTATAAGAAATCCATCCAATGGCAGGCATGATAAAAATAATTGGTATGAAAACGCCGAATTCGATCCATATGGAATGAACATAACTTTCTATCAAAAGGTTCTCAGCGTCTATTCGGAATTTCCTGTTTTCAGCGGATTTAACTTTTAAGCACTGATGATAAAAATCGTCATTTTTTTGATCATTACTTTTTAATTCCTTGAAACCATCAATAAGCGATCTTGCAGTACCAAAAATTTCTTTTTCTTTTATTCTGGATTGATGGATCAAGTGTTTTGCCTTGATAATATAATGACTATACAGGAGTCCGCCACACACAAATATCCCCAGTGTAAACCAGAATGCTATTTGAGAGGTAAACAGAAAAAAAATGAGAACCCCAATGCAAATAAGTGAATAATCAATGAGCTGTAATACTATAACAATGGAATCTGCAATAATTTGAGTATCTAATGAAATAACATTATAGGCACCGGTTTTTTCCAGTTTTTCAAAAGCGTGTAACTCGCAATTGCGTATTTGTTCCATAATCTGTTTGCGTATATCGCTGATAATGGATTCTGCAATATGGATGGCTTTTTTTTGACTGAACACATAAAGGACAAACGAATTTGTCAGAGCGAGGACAAACAGAAGTATATACCGTGCCGGTGGTATATCTGGTAAAATATTTCCTAAAATATACGTAAGGGTAATAAAAATATACAGGTCAAGGACAATAATAATTATCGCCATTATGATGTATAATTGAATCGCGCGGGTATATGTTTTTATAAAAGTGAGAATCATTGTATTGTTTCACTGGTCATTTTTCCATACTGCATGTGAACCACCTGATCCGCAACATGGAAATACGTTTCATCATGGGTTGCAGCAATAATTGTTTTACCACGCTTTTTAAGCATGGGTAACAATTCCATATAAAATTTATTTTTAAATGTACTGTCCTGTTCAGCCGCCCATTCATCGAGGATATAGATGGGTCTATTTTCCAGAAGGGAAACAACGAACGCCAGTCGTTTCTTTTGACCTGTGGAAAGGCCGGTATGATATAATTTCTGATTTTTCCATTGGACTTTGTGATCAATAGCCATCAACTGAAGTAAATCATCAATATTTTGATATTCCACAGGATTAATGCCGTATAAACCATCAAAAATATAACAATCTGTATAGACAACAGAAAATAAATGGCGGTGCTTAGAAATGTCTATTTCTTTATGATCCAGAAAAAAAGCACCTGACAGGGAGGGATATAAGCCGGATATCAACTTTAAAACCGTCGATTTTCCGCTGCCATTCCCCCCTGATAGAAAGACGATAGTGCCTTGTTGAATGGTGACATGAATGGGACCAACAGCAAAAGATGTATTTCCATCCATATCTGTGTATTGAAATTGAAGCGATTTAATGGTCAGCGTTTCAAAGGGTTCTGGTTCTTTTACTTGAGAAACAACATACTCAGATAGGTGTTCAGATAAGGTCAATTGTTTTTGCAGTTCCTGCAACCGATGAACGGAAACTTTTGCCATTAAAAGCACAGGAATAATTCCTTTTAAATACTCGATGGGTTCCCAAAGAAATGCAGACATAGCAATAATTTTAAAACGAAGGGAAACGGAATAATCAAAAGGAAATAAAAAAATAATACTTCCCAGCGCAAGATAAAACAAAAGTACAAAACAAAACGCGTTAATATCGACATATCTTTTGCCCACGGAGATTCTGAGATTTTTTACCGTGTCACATAGGGGGATTAAATAATGATGGAAAAAATCATCATTTTTGTCTGAATTTAGTTTTAATTCATTGAAGCCATCCAGTACATGTCCGAAGCTGTCATATAATTCTGTTTCTTTGCCGGCCATTTCATCGATTGTTTCAACCAATAACCGATAGTTTATTTGATAATAGAATATACCCAGGGTAAATAATGCTAAAAAACTGATCCCTGCAACAAAAGAAAAGGTAAAAATATATACAATGACAATCAATATGGTTGTAATGGATTGGATCGCCCGAATGCATGATATGGTTGCACGGGAAATTTTTTTGGTATCAATGGACAGTTTCGTATAAATTTCACCTTGATTGAGTCTTTCCATCTTTATCAGGCTGGATTGGCGCAGTTGATTGCCAACAGTATTTCGGAATGTCTCCAATGACCGCTCCACAAGATCAACACCTGAACGAAGGGCAATGCGTCTTGAAAAAAATAATATGATCAATACAAAGATAAAAAATACCAGTATGGACAGACTTCCCCCGTGAGAACCGACAATAAAGGCTTCTGCAACTTCATTAATTATAGCAGCCAGAGATGCCGCCGCTATTCCAGAAAGCGCAGACATGCATATGACAAAAAGGACACGCTTATTGATCCGATTATTGGTATAAAATAAAAATTTGAACATAATTAAAACGTGTACCCATCTTTGAAACTGCTCACCGAATACCATCCATGTCCATCGTTTTCTCAGGCGCTGTATAGATATGGATAATCCTTTTCAGGTCTGTTGGGTGATATAACACAACCCCATAATAGAACAGGCTGAATATAGAAATAAACACAATCATTCTGGAAATAATGATCAATAACTTTATCTGACGATTTGTTTTTTGTATCAGCAGTAAAAATGCCATTGAGATAAGTCCTATTGCCGAACCGATGAACAGGGAAAAATATACATATTGTACAAACATTACATACTGAAGTTTAAAAAATAAAATAGATTTAAACAGAAACACGCTGGAAATAAGCAAAACAGAAGAAAATAAAATTAAAAATGGATACAAATGTCTCAACGGTAAAAGACTGGCGACAACAAGGATGAGCAGAAGGACACCTGCCGGCAACAAGATTTTAATAGCAAAGACGCTTGTATCTCTTTTGATTTTTATATTCTTTGCACATGTGGAATATACAATGGGTCTTTTTATGTGAAATTGGACAGGAATCCCCAGAGATGATTCATAGGATATGATGCCATTATACGTTGAAGAATTACTCACCGACCATTCTGGAATTTTTATAAGAGCAGTTTTTTTGTTAATGTTTAGTAACTTGTTGTACATATTGTCATTAATTTCGTCAGGAATGTAGACGAGCCTGTCAATGGTTTGTTTTTTATGTCGAAATTGGATGGAAAGATCATGGGTTTCAAAGGGAAGTGCTCGAAAATCAAGCAGGGATGAAAATGTTTCTTTAATATGATAGACACTCGTAGTGATATCACCATCTTTGTATTCTGCAAATGTTTCGTTTAATATAATAGGTCGTTGTGCATTTAAAAATTCAATGGCCTTATCGTCAAAGGTTCCTCTGTATCTGAACCATAGAAAAAAATTCATGTCATAAGTCCCTTTATGAAGATCAACATTTTGAATCTGATGCACATGAGTTCCAGTAAAAACAATACGCGTTTTATCCATTACTATTTCACCAGAAGTAATCAACTGATTCTTAAGTATTTTATTAAAGGCGGTGGCGTCATCCAACGGGCTGGCAATCAGATGGTATTGCGTATTATCTGGAACAAGATTTTGATTATTGTACACACTCACACGCAAAGGGAATTTGACATTTCTATCCTTGTCAAAAAATAAAGGTCCGCAAACGCCTTTTTCCGAAGTGTCCAGATTGTATTTTGCATTGAGCGCATTTCTAAGCATTCTGCGGTTATGATTGATTGTCTCCAGACCTTCAATGGATTGTATCGCTTTTATGGCCATAAGAGTGGCATCGTAATAACATGCTGAGACCCAGGTGGGGGATTTCATATACTTTTTTACGTAATCAGAAATAAATTTATGGTTTTGGTCATTGACAAATGCAGCAAGAAAAGGGGTGGTTGTATAAATGCCATCAGAATAGTAACCCGGCGATGCTTTTTCCTGGGGAAGCCTGGATAAATGCTGAATAAAAGCATTGGTTGAAAATGAATCCGGACCGAAGATCTTATACTTCGAGCCAGGATATTTCAGTGAAGCAATCAATCTGGCACCTTCAACAGCGTGAGTCGCTAAAAAAATGATTCCGGGATCCGATATGGCTCTCAGTTGACTGATAATTTTGTTGATTTGGCTTTCAAAGCTGTAGTGGTTTTTATTGAATGACCATGTATTTTTTATTTCCAGGCCCAACATGCGCGCTTTTTCTTCAAAGCTTTTGAAAAGCGATGCACCATAATCGTTGGTATCGTAAATAACGCTGCATGATTGATAGTTCAGAGAGGATCGAATATAACTGGCAATATATTTTCCTTGAAAGCAATTATTGGGTGCAACGCTGTAATACCAGTCATTTTTTTTGGTGATTTCTTCTGATGTTGCAGACCCGGTAATGGCAGGAATTCCTGATTTCAGATAAACTTTACTGGCAGCAAGAGAGGTTGAACTAAAATAATGTCCCAAAACGACCAGAGCCTTGTTGCTTTTCACAATATCCATTGCAACATTGATGGCTGTATTTCTGTCTCCTTTATCATCATAGATATCAAGGCTAACTCTTCGGCCATTAATACCACCACTTGCATTTAACTGATCCAGATACAAATTAATACCACTGAGCATGTCTTGTCCGATAATTTTATATTTTCCCCCCATTGATACCGCTGCAATAATAAGATCCAATTGATACTTATTCTTCGGGAGGTTGTATATAATCATTGAAAGAACGATAAAACATACCGATACGATACTGCCAATTTTTTTCATGATAGATGATTCCAAATATAAGTAACGTCATTTAATCAATCGCGACGTGCTGTCTTAGTCTTACTGTGATGAATTAAAAATAACAGGTAATCCATCTTTATCACCAATGATCAATATTTTTGCATTTTCAGATTCAGCAAGCTGCAGGGTTGCCTGTATACCTTCCCATTGTAATATCTGCTTTTCTTTAAGGGATTCCATAATGATCATATTTTTGGTTTTGATTCCCAAAGCTTCAACTTTCTTTCTTTGGGCTTCTTTTTCTTCTTTTTGAACAATGAATGTATGTGCTTCAACCAGATGTTTCTGTTCAATTTTAAATTGAATGGCTTTAGCCACAATATCTGGCAGAATAATTTTCCGAATTAAAACGTCATCAACCTGTATATACCGCTGATACAATTGTTCAATGGCCTGATCAATGGCCTCGGCAATAACTGTTTTGCCAGTGGTGTATATTTGATCAGAATCCAGAGTCCCGATGATTTCCCTCATCACCGCTTCAATTTCAGGAATAATAATTTTTGTTGGTTAATCCAAGCCGATATTTTGATGCAGTAGCCCCAAAAATTTATATTTGGGCCGAAATCGGATAGATAAGAAAATGTTTATTTTTAATCCAGTTTTAGATAAAACTTCCAGCTCATCAGATATTTCCTGGATTCTGACATCGTAGATATACAGTTTATCGCAAGGCAAAATCAGATGAAACCCCTCAGAATAAATATTCTCTATCTCGGTACCTGAAAAAAAACTCCAATGTACACCGGCATGTCCCGGATACACAATGTATAGAATTCTGTTAATAAAAAAGGCCACACAAAACAGAATAAGCAGGAATAAAGATATGAGTGTGGGGGTATAAAACCTGAATTTTGAAAATATGGATTTATTTTTCATTAAGGCGGCCCGCATTTGGGTTGAATTTGTTTGATGGAAAAGGCGTATCCTATTTCCTTGTATATTTATTTATATAGACACACAAATTTGGATTTTCTTACATATTTTTTTATTTTATTTTTTCATTGTATTTCGCGGTAACATCGAACCTAATAATATCAGTACTCCATGAGATTTATAAGGATTTAAGGTTAACTTGGCGCATGCCCAAAAAGTCGGACTTTTTTTGTCGTTAGGAATGGTCGCATTTCTATTCTAATTCTAAACCATCAAATATCGAGAAAAATATCGAGAACAGGCATATCATCTGAAAACTTAAGTTGTCGAATATGGAGACATCGGATTTCCTGATACGGAACAGGTAATCAATCCAGCCTGGCGAGAATTAAAGAAACAAAGAGTAACACTTTTGAACAAACTGAGATATCGGAATGGCAAATTCGCCAAAATGACACTTCT
>PEAL01000450.1 GCA_002753725.1 Deltaproteobacteria bacterium | reverse complement strand
TGATTGATATCCAACCATCCATCAACCGATGTCATCATGTCCACCATGATTTGTAAGGATAGTATCACATCTTGAAGGTTTACCCGACTGTCTTTGTTCAAATCGCCTTCAATCCATGTATCATTGGGTTCAACAATGAAATTATATGAAAAAGCTGCCTGACTCATGGGCGTTGATTGATCGCTTAATCCAATGGATATATCAAAAGTGCCTTGTTCCATTGTACGCCCATATAAACTGCCAGTTGTGGGATTCAGTTGAATGCATTTGGGGAGATTTCCACTGTTTAATTGCCATCTGTGGGGCAATATACCGCCAACCCCTTGCAATTGTGCTGAAAAAAATTCATATTGCCTGGCCTGTTGAATGACTTCTGTGACAATCATAAGGTCATTGCCCACATAAACAATCAATCGCTGTTCCACCTGTTGTGCGGGCATGCCGCTATCCTCTACCTGAACGAGAAATTCCGCACTGACTGCATTTGAATCGTTGATGGTTCCGGAAATTTCTCCGGTTGATGCATTCAGACGCAGACCTTTGGGTAAGATGCCTTCGATGATTCGCCAGATATAGGGGGCAATTCCGCCACTGACCAGTATTGTGTCAGAATAGAGATCATCTGTTCTGGCTGATTTCAGTTGAGTGGTTTGAATGGTCAGGCTGTCATAAATGGTGATATCATAGGTTTTACTGACCTCTGTGGATGGTGTGGATGAATCCTGAACAAAAATCGTAAATTGATAATTGCCTGGCAGTGTGGGCGTGCCCTCAAGTTTGACAGTATCGGAAAGTGTTTGTAATGTTAATCCAGGCGGCAGTTGTCCGGTTTGCCGCCATGAATAGGGTGGTTGTCCCAACATGGCTTTAATGGTGGCAATGTATGCCTGTTTAATTCGGGCATCAGGGATTTCTGGCGTGTAGATATAGAGATCATCCATCAACACTTCTATGGCAAAGGTTTTTTCAGTTTTTTGAGCCGGAACATCGCTGTCATTGACTTCAATGGTAAAAGAGCGGGTTTGACGACTTTGAGGCTTGCCATACAACGTGCCTGTTTTGTTGACCGATAATCCCATTGGCAGTTCACCGGTTTTCAAGCGCCATTCATAAGGCGGAATACCGCCGGCTGCCTCAAGCACAAAATTATAATCAATGGTTTCTGCGGCATTGGGCACATGTTGGGTGATAATTTTCAGGGTGTCAGTAATATGCCAGATAAATTCTTTTTCTGCGGTTTGATTTTGATCATCTTTGACTTTCAGCGTGAATAATCGTGTGCCTGCGCCCATTGGCTTTCCAGACAGTTTTCCATTTGTCTCATCCAGTTGAATGCCTGCGGGCAAATAACCATTCATGCAAGACCATTCATATGATGATGACACCCCTCTGACATGAAGTGGATCAATGGAAACCGCTTCTCCCTGTCTGGTCCTGGGGAGGACTGCATTGGTTAAAATGGTCAACATGGAGGTGGTTCGAATGCCGGTTTTCATGGTGATGTTTTGACTGGCAGGCCATGTGCTGTCTGTGATTTGAATTTCAACATTGTTATATCCACCAATAATTGATTTGCCTGAAATAATGCCGGTTTCTGGATCAATACTTAAATCAGTCGGTAGTCCTTCACAGGAATAGGTAAATGGGCCTATACCGCCTTGAATGGGGATGGCTTCGGAATAAAGCTCATTTTTCAGGGCATTGGGAAGCGTGTTCATGGGGATTGTTAATGGAGGGACAATGTGTAAAATTAAATCTTTATAGGCAATTCTGCCATCTGTATCTTTTACGCTTAGAATGATTGTTTTATATGCTGATTGATTTGGGGTGCCGGTGAGTTTTTGTGTCTGGTTATCGATTCTTAAATTGGGTGGGAGTGTGCCAGAATAAACAGACCAAAGATAATCGCCATAACCGCCAGAAGCAGACAGGGTTTGATTATATTGTGTGTTGATAATGCCATCGTTAAATCGATTGGCTTGAATGATTAATGGGTCAACAATCTGGAGGGTAAAGGATTTGTCTCTGATTCGGTTTTTGCTGTCTGTTACCTGAATGGTTGCTTGATATGTTTCGGTTTCTGTGGGTTGGCCGGTCAATTTGCCTGTTTTTGATAATACTAAATTTGTGGGTAGTGATCCTGAATTTAAAGTGAATGTGTAAGGTGGTGTGCCGCCGGTTGCAAGAATGTTTTCAAAATAATCTTGATTTTTGGTGCCTCGGGGGAGGGATTGGGTTGTGATGGTTAGTCGGTCTACAACAACGATGGTGAATTCTCGTTCTGCGTATGAGTCGGTGGCATCTGAAACGCCGATGTAGAAAGTGTATGAACCTGGGGTTTTTAGTTTGCCTGATATGGTGCCTGTTTGCTCATTTAAGGATAAGTCAGGAGGAAGGTTTCCATAAGCTAAAGAAAATATGAATGGTGCTGCACCATTTACCAGGATTCTTTCATCATAATTGTCATCAACTTCTGCATCAGGTAAGTATAAAGTAGCCATATTTAATAGGCCTGACTTGCTGAGATTATAATTGAGTATTGTGCATTGGAGGGGTTGTATTTCGATATTGCCAATTGTCACAGAATAATAATCAGGATGAGAAAACGTAATGGTGATATTGCCGGGAATCAATTCGTTGATCTCATATTTACCTTGGCTGTCTGTTTTTATTGTTTTATCAAACACAGTAACATTAATATCTGGAATGATAGTACCCCATACGTCAGATATAGTGCCTGCGACAGAACCGGGTTGAAACATTTCAACATCAATAATATTTTCACCTGATTTCAGGTTGATATTTTCAAACGCTTTTGACATATATCCATTTTTTGAAAAAGTGATACTGTAAGAACCGGGTTGGGTAATTTCTATTTCATAATATCCATTTGAATTGGTTTGAATTGTTTGGCCATTGATTGAAACATTAACATCTGAAATATTAGTGTTTGTTGAAATATCAAATATATGTCCTTTAAGAATTGCCGGAGGTGTATATATACTAAATAGTCCCTGAGTTGTACCCTTGTCTGGTTCATTAACTGGTTCAATCTTGAGGGCACAATTGACTGAAGAAATTTCAGGAACTAGCCATTCATATTCACCATCGTTTTCAGTTCGATATTCAATGGGTGAGAATGTTTTTCCACCATTTGTCGATAGTGAAATTTGAACATTACCAATGGTATTTGCAGTATTCCAGGTTAATGATAATTTTTTTCCACCATCTATTAACTCACCCTGTTGGGGCGACCAAATCAACAAATTAGCAAATGATTGATGCTGCCCACCGCGCATGCAACGGACAGAATAAGTCCATGACTTACGGTCTAACATGTCAAAGCCGCAAATGAAATTAATGATCCATGCTTCGTCGTAAAAATTGGTGGACGACCAATATCCATTAGAGTTTGTGTTATTAAATTCTTCAAAAATAGTTGGCTTATATTTGGAATAATCAACTATTGAACGTAATTCCTCTCTATTAGGAAGTCGCCAGTCTGTATAATCACCAAGTTCCAAGTTATAACAATATTTTAATGCACCCTGCCATTTACTCTTGCCTGATGCTTCATGCTGCCACATCAATCCAGTTGTTTTGTCTGTGATTGTACCATCATTATTAATTATCAAATGAGCAGATGATAAGGATTGCCTACCACGAACGGCTCGGACGTAATAAGTCGAAGACTTTGGCTCCCTATGGCTTATGCCGACTCCCAACGCGTATTCAGTATTTTCAGCATAGGAAGTTGATGACCAATAAAATGGAGACATAACATTATTTATAAAATTTTCATCAATAGCAGGCTCATATTTATAACGATTAGTAATAGATGATAACTCTTTTATTGTAGGTAGCCGCCAATCTGTTTCACCACCAAAAGCATTCTTATTTAAATCCTTAATAAAAACAACCTGGGCATCTTGCCAGGTGTATTTATTATCCTTATCATTGATTGAACCATCATTTGTTTTCTTTTCCCAAATCAAACCTGTAACATTGTCTTTGATCATGACCCAAGAAGTAGCACTATCAATCAAGGGATTACCTTTTGAATCTAATTTTGTATAGGAAGGTAAATTAATAATATAATTTGCATCTTGACCATAGAAATCTTTACCTGGACTGCGACAATATGTCCAAGATTCATTATCATAGCATTTTGTTTGCCCTGAATCCGGTATGGGCCATGATAAGGCGTGATGGCAATGCAGAAAAAGGATGATGAATAGAATTACTATTTTTTTTAACATTGTTACTCCTGTTTATGGT
>PEAL01000449.1 GCA_002753725.1 Deltaproteobacteria bacterium | reverse complement strand
AATCAAAATTTTATAAACACTTTGGCTGCAAGAATTCGGCTAAAAGGCTATGATCCGCTCATTGCCCTCAATGGTCGTGAAGCCCTTGAAATTGCCAGAAGCAATAAAATTCACATGGCGGTTGTTGATCAGCAAATGCCGGATATGGACGGTCTGGTGGTTATCACAAAGCTCAAAGAAATTGACCCGGAGATAAAAACTCTCCTGTTGACCGGTCACGGCGATGAAAAACTCAAAGAAGCCACTCAAGCCCTGAACTCTCAATATTTTGAAAAAGAAGATATGAACACGTTCTGGGGATTTATCCGTAAAAGTCTTCAATCAATAGAAAAACATATGGCAGCCGTTGGAATGGCTACAGGTGGTGATCTTGACGATGCAATAAAGATCGAATCCTCTGGTAAATAAACAACAAAACAGCATGGGCGTAAATTTTTCATCATTGTTATCATTATAAAATATAACAATGAACAATTTACGCCTGCGCGTTTCGTTGAAAGTATTGGCTTATGATGTTTACAAAAACTCAGGATATGGTAATAAAAACACTGTTGCATGATGTTGCCAGAAAAAGATATTAATAATAGCCATAAGGAACTGTATGAGATCACAAGCCAAAAATGTTTTATTGGTTGATGATGAAGAAAAATTGCTTGGAACCATTGCCCGCCGGATGACACTTTTAGGGTTTACACCATTTAAAGCCACAAGTGGACCGATTGCGATAGAAATCGCAAAAGAACACGACATTGGTCTCGCCATTGTCGATTTGCAAATGCCAGGCATGGATGGCCTGGAAACCATTACCCAATTAAAAAAAATTCATCCACATCTAAAAACAATCCTGTTGACCGGACATGGCAACAATAAAATCAAACAAGCGACCGAAGCGCTTGATAGTGGGTATTTTGAAAAAGATGACATGGTGGATTTTTGGAAATTCATCAAAAATCTCAATACCGGCGGTCAGACCGTTGTTATCCGCCCTGCAAGAAGCTCAGGACTTTCAGAGGGAAATGCTGATATTTTTCCATCCAATGAAATAGAATTCCATCCTGAGAACAACCCGTCACAAAGTTATCATTCAGAAATTTTTTCACAGCTAAGAATTATTGGAGAAACAGAAGTAATTCTTGCCCTTAGAAAAAACATTAAACGATTGGGTGCCCTTGACTGTCCAGTTCTTCTTCGTGGGGAAGCAGGTACTGGCAAAGAATTTTATGCACGATCAATCCATGCAAACAGTACACGTTACTTGCAACAGTTCATTGCAATCGATTGTACAAGTTTTAGCAATGAACAACTCATTGCACAGCTATTAGGATACAAAAAAGGAACCTTTTCCAATGCCATTCAGCAACGAATGGGGATCTTCAGCGGTGACCCTGTAGGCACACTTTTTTTTGATAATGTTGAAGATCTGTCGCTTCAAATGCAATCACAATTGTTCGAGATCATCGAAACCATTTCATCACGCCAATCCGTGGATAACGATATCCGATTAATTTTTGCAGCAGAGACCGATCTGGAAAAGTGTGTTCAATCCAAAACATTTAGAAAAGATTTATATGAGCGTTTAACGTTATTTGAATTTTATATCCCTCCCTTACGAAACCGAAAAGATGATATCCCGCCACTGTGCAGATATTTTTTAGACAGATACCGGCAAGATTTCAAAAAACCCGTTGAATCCATCTCTCCAAAGACTATGGAAATGTTTATGTCGTATGATTTCCCGGGGAATGTCCGTGAGCTTCAACACATTATCGAACGTGCCGTTATCCTGGCTGACAGTCAAACCATCGACATCAAGCATATGCCCGTTAGATTTCAAAAAATTAAAGAATCAAAAAGCCAAAAGAAAAAACAAGAATTTCAAACGCTTGCAGAAATTGAATCGCAATATATCACCGAAGTACTGGGGGCCACAAACGATAACAAGTCTCGTACCTCAGAAATATTGGGTATTAGTCGTGCAGCTCTTTGGCGGAAATTAAAACAGATAAAGAAAAAACAGGGTTAGAGAAGTTAGGGCACATTCCTAACCCAAGTTCGCCAAGTTGTGATTGCATATCAGATAACAACAGCGACTGAAGCATTTTATGGGGTTTCAAGCTTAGGACGCCTTTCTGTCATAAAGCACTTATGGTAAGATAAGCAATATTCCTCCCAAAAAGCCTGTTACAACAAGTGCAGAAAACAAAACCAAACAGCACGCCTGGACAATATGTCCGGGATGAGGGGCTAAAAAGTTTATACCAATAAAAGGTTTGTTCACCATTTTACCATGATATACATTGGGCCCATTCAATCGAATGCCTAATGCACCCGCAAAGGCCGCTTCTGGGTATCCGGCATTTGGGCTTAGATGATTTGCACCTTCACTGATGGCTGTTTGCCAGGCCTTTTGATAAGAAAAACCAGAGATCTTTGCTGCAAGTGCTATAAAAAGAACAGACAGGCGAGCAGGCAGCCAGTTGGCGATATCATCGATTCGGGCAGCACAACAACCAAAAAATCGGTATTGATCATTTTTGTATCCCACCATAGAATCCAGTGTATTGATCATTTTATATGTCATGGCCAGAGGGGCCCCACCAATGGCTGCGTAAAACAGGGGGGATACAATCCCATCGACAAAATTTTCAGCAATGGTTTCAATGCTTGCTCGTGCAATTCCTGTTTGGTCCAGTGGGCGAGTATCTCGTCCAACAATTCTGCTGACAGCATGTCTGGCTTTTTCAATCTGCCCTTTTTTCAGATGTTCATAGACTGTCATGCCTGCAAGAATTAAAGAGTGAATGGATATGGTATAAAACAACAAAAAAATTTCAAGCACTGTAGCAAAACCTGGACAGATTCCGTGCGCTAAAGAAAGCAGGCTGTAAGTTATCACCCAGGTGCCAGATATCAGAAACAGTGCAAAAAAAACGCCGGCCAATTGCTTTCCTTTAAAAAAGGTTCGAAAGACAGGTTCAAAAAAATCAATGGCCTGTCCCATCCATCGAATGGGATGAAACGGTTTTTCCGGATCTCCCATTAAAAGATCAAGTATAACAACGACGATAAGTATTAAACACCATGTATTCATTGGGTTATTTCTTTTTTCATCGCTGAGAGTGATTGTACGATAAGCTTTTTTACACGGTCTGCATTATCATTAAATACCTTGAGAATTTCTTCCCAGGTAACCGGAGCTTCATCCTCTTTCCAACAGTCATAATCCGTAGACATGGCAACAGCTGCATACGGTATTTCAGCTTCGACAGCCAGTGCGGCTTCAGGAGCTGTGGACATATTGATGACATCAGCACCAAAACCTCTAAACATGTGTGATTCTGCTCGTGTTGAAAATCGTGGGCCTTCGATGGTTACCACCGTGCCTTTTTCATGAACGCGATATTTCAATTGTTGTGCAGCATTGATCAATATATTTCGAAGTTTTGAATCAAAGGGGTCTGCCATTAGCGCGTGAGCAATGCCATTTTCAAAAGAATCGTGAAATGTATTCATACGATGTTTGGTAAAATCGATGAATTGATCGAGGATAACCATATCTCCTCTGTCTATTTCTGCTTTTAAACTGCCGCATGCAGTGGTTGCAATAATATGTGTTGCGCCCAACGCTTTTAGTGCATGGACATTGGCACGGTTGTTGACCTGTGTTGGGCTGAATTGATGGTTCCTGCCGTGTCTTGCAAGAATTAATACCGGCACCTGGTTGATTTCACCCGATGCAATGGGTGAAGAGGGGGCCCCATACGGGGTATCCATTTCAATGTCCTGGGGGTGTAATAGTAGATCGGGATCATCCAGACCAGAGCCACCGATAATTCCAATTTTTATCATTTTTTAATTCCTTTGTTTTGATATTCTGATATTCTTGTTAAAAAAAATACATTTGATGGTCAATTCTTAGGACTCGCGATTAAATAACTTTCCCATTTGAAGTCCCTTGGATGGAGTCCTAAAGCTTTAGCTTTGGGAGTTCCTTAGCTTTTCAATGCGTTGTTTTTCTGTAACTCCCAAAGCTAAAGCTTTGGAACTCCATCCAAGGGAATGTTATTTAATTGTGATTCTTAAGTAACTCCCAAAGCTAAAGCTTTGGGACGGGTGCAACACAAAAAAGTTGCACTTTTTTCTTAGCCCTGAAAGGGCGTTAAATACCAGCCCAGGGCAACGCCCTGGGTAATGGCATAGAGGTGTTTTAGCCCTGAAAGGGCGGCACATATTACAACTTAATCATAATATTATGTAACGCCCTTTCAGGGCTATATTTTATTACTTA
>PEAL01000448.1 GCA_002753725.1 Deltaproteobacteria bacterium | reverse complement strand
CAATAACTTTTTTTAGTCCTTCAAACGAATTTTCTTCAAAGTCACGATCCCCTTTGATGCGATAATTCAACATGGCCTGAAGAATCATATCCATTTCATCCATAAATCGCTGGTGGTTTTGCTCAATTGACGATTGATCGATTGCGCATGTTTCAGGAAAGGAATGCCAATATCCCAACTCTGTTTCTTCAGCATATTGATCACGATAAACCCCAAACCCCAGACGCGAAGTGATCACGCCCAATTCCGGATTTTGGCTGATCTTTGTTTTTAGTTCGCTGACAACCGCTTTGATTGATGTCAGATAAGGTTCAATACTTCGTGTTCCATCAATGAGAAAAAAGATATCGATGTTTTTAATGTTCAAAATATTTTGAATGGCCTGCTCAGTGGATTGCCTTCGTTGATCGGAAATAACAATACGTCCAAATTTATCCGATTGACTGACACCAACGCCAGCCAATGGCATCACGACTTTGAACATATTTTTTTCACGGGCCAGTATTGGAATTCGTAAAGCATATTTATACCATCGATCCCCTCCCAGAATAGGGCGGCCATTATGGCGTTTTTCTGCTTCTTCTGCACTTAAATAGGCATACACCACTCGTTCTTGTCCGGCTTTTGGGCTATCTTTGGGAAACACAAGATCTTCCTTGGGCCGAAGTCCATATGCCGTGTCCCAGATAAAACCATCATCCGCATCAACCCACCCTACCAGTCTATTTTCAGGTCTGAGTTTATAAGCATCGGCAAGCAGATACCGGCCATCGCTTTCATCAAAAATAAAATACCCATCAAAACGGGCAAGTTCACGGCATCCGCCCGAACCACAGGTATCACCATCCGGCCTGGAATACGCTTTTACCGTTGCGGGTTTATCAGAACGAACACGTGTGGCCGTTTTGATATAAAATTTTTTATCCAGACCTGATTTAGACTTAAGGGGTTTGAGAGCGCACAATAAATCTTTACGTTCAAGCCATCCATAGGGCGTCATGTCTTCATGACGCTGCACTTGAAGCCGGTTGCCATCGGCTTTGACAATGTTGAAATTCTGGTTAAATTTCAATTTTTCCTTTGGGTTGCTATCGGTCGATGTTTCAAATAATGGAACATCATCAGCTTTCACTTTTACTGTCCAGGTAAAATTAACATCGCCTGTTTCAGGCAAATTGAATCGTTTACAATCACAGCTTCCATTTCCAGCCAGAGCATGGGGAACCGTAAAAAGTAAAACCAATCCCAGATAGCCAATACATTTCATCTTTGTTTTCATGAGGCACCTTCCCATCACTCGAGAGTCGTAAGTTTTCTCGAGCCCATCAGATAAACAATAAAATTAAAGGTTATTGAAAATGAGCATTATGCAAGATGTTTTTGAGCATTGATATTCTCAATGTATCTGTTTCATAACATGTTGCATGAACTTTTTTCCAGGAATGACATTTGCCATTTGTAATTATATTAAGGAGAATGCCATTGTTATTCCAGTGAAGTGGAATCTTTGCATAATTTGGGTTTAATTGCATGTGCTTGATATCAGGCACATTGCTTTGATCTGTAATATAGATGACTTTTTGAATATTTTTTTTAAAATAATCATGAACTGCATACAATGATTTCATCGGATGCGTAATTTGTTGATCCATTGTAATCCGGCTTTTAATTTGTCGGGTTAATTGAGGGTAAGGATTGGTCAATCGATAAGATCGATGCATATGAATAAGATCTTCTGATTGAACGACAAAGTCCAGACGATGATCTTCATTGAGCGCCATAAGTGTTACGGGTAGTTTTGATGCATAACTGCTGATGATTGTATGAATTAAGCTATACCAAACTTTCCAGCCTCCCATGCTCAAAGATAAATTTTCAGAGTTTGCTACCACAATGACAATCCTTTTTTCTCCAAACAGGTTGGGTTTCAATTGAAATCGAACTTGACCATCTGAGAATTTACCCGGCGAACATAAAGAACGATCAATTTTTCCCTGGACCACCTTCCCCCATAATGACGTTGGTGGATATGCCATGTCCGATATTTTTAACAATGTATGCTTTGAATAGACCTGATACCGGACGGGTGATGCCTTTGGATCAGTACATTTTTCACGGGATGTATAAATTCTGACTTCATAATTAAAATTAAACGGAACATCACTATCATCAAAAACAATAGGATATTCATTGCTATATGCATAATCATAAAGAAAAAAAATCAAAAAAATAAACAAGCATAATTTTAGTCGCTCAGTTGATATCATCATTCTATGCCTAGTCTGTACTATTCTATTTGTTCCGGGCCAAATTCAAGTTTAATATTCAAGGGGCCGGGTTTGACAATTTCGGTTGATTTTATCAGAGCTGGACGCTCTGCAATTACTGGTATATCAAATAGGTGAATAATTTTTTTATTTTCTTTAATAAAATATCCTGCTGTCACTGCAATGTGTTTAACATCTTTTTCTCGATTCATGACCACTTTTTTTCGGTCTTTGGGATCAATCGTTAAGCGGTATGTTTTGATAACACTCGGATGAAAAGATCGACACTCTAACAAACGGTGAATACCTTCGGGATATAATGTTAGCTTTTCAAAAAAGTCCGGTTCTTGTAATTGATAAAAACATACCGGTACAGTATGAGGCGTTCCCTCATAAATATTTAATTGCCGCGCTGAACGTATTTCAAAATGAATTGCATTTGAAGCAAAATTCCATTGATCAGGTTTTTTTGTAGGGGAGGATGCACATGCTTGCATAAATGTTGCAAGCATGAGAAAAATCAGATTCCATTTTGATAAAGGCACTAAATTCATTATTATCCTTAAACGATGGCTATAATTATTTCTGGATAATTATTTTGTCGGAGTTTGTCAACAGATTATAGTTAATGAAAAAAATAAAAAAACATGCTTAGCATAATCAAGACAATGTTGCAAATATTCTAAAAATATTTTAAACAAGGATTTAGATGATCAATGTTCATTTCGCATTGAACATTGAATAACTTGACAAAACAGCACTGTATCAATATAAGACGTTGATTAAAAATCATTTTTGTTTATAAAGTTTCTTCTCACAATGGACCATACCACACTATCAAAACATGACGCCGCAAGCGATGTCGTTCTTATTGAATTGCGGAGAATCATACAATCGATTGATCTGCACTCCAGAGCCTTGGTCAAACGTGTTGGCCTGACTGGCCCACAACTGGTTGTTCTAAAAACCTTGTCTCAGGAAGGCGAAGTCTCTGTTGGCGAATTATCCAAAGTGGTCAGTCTCAGACAAGCCACAGTGACAGGTATTCTAGAACGGCTGAATAAAAGAGGACTGGTCAGCAGAAGGCGCAGTAACCAGGATCGAAGACGTGTTTTGGTATTGACAACCGAAAAGGCTGAACGTCTGTTAAAAAAGACGCCATCGTTGCTTCAGGATTCATTTGTGGAACAATTCAATAACCTGCATGATTGGGAACAATCGATGATTCAAAGTGCTTTACAACGAATTGTTTTAATGATGGATGCCAAAAAAATTAATGCTGAACCCATCTTAACAACTGGCCCTATTGACGAGCAAGAACTTTGATCTTTTATGATATCATTATGGATATGATCTTTGTTTTTTTCAGGTAGGCTGATCAACATACCAGGAAAAATCAAAGCTGGACAATAATATATAAAAGCGTTTAAAATCAGAAATTACTCATAAATAGTTTTAGTTATCATTAAAATTATAAGTATCAGGAGGTATCTCATGGCTTTCAACAATAGAAAATGGATATTATGTACCATTATCTGGCTGGCATTGCCTTCATTTGGAATATGCGAACAAGTAAAAATAGCTTATTCAAATTATTCAACGTCTATTGTCATAACAAATGTTGTCAAGGCTGTTCTACAAGAAAAACTTGATTATTCAATTGAAATGATTGACCATCCATCTGATCAGCTATGGGAAATCATTGCAGCAGGTAAGGCAGACTTGATGGTTTCTGCATGGCTTCCCAAATCTCATGCAGCCATGCAAAAAAAATATCAGGACCGGGTTGATATTTTAAAACCAGTTACATTGGGTATTCAGATTGGTTTTGTCGTGCCTACTTATGTAACCATTGATCGAATTGATCATCTTGTGCAAAAAGCAAATCAATTTGATAACAAAATCTACTGCATAAAAGATCACATCGGTAGCGTTGAGATGGCAAAGCAAGCCATTGATATGTATGGATTAAAGGGCGTTGAGTACGTTCTTTTGTCTGAACAGGAAAAAAAAAAAAAAATAGAA
>PEAL01000447.1 GCA_002753725.1 Deltaproteobacteria bacterium | reverse complement strand
GCCAGTTGATCAGGCCAGCCACGGGCCTGTTATTGGCAAGGGAATTTCCAAAATCGCCATGAACAAAATTGTTCAGCCATGCCATATATCGGGTGTGGGGCGGCAGATCCAGTTTTAGTTCCTTCCGGAACGCCTCGATCGTCTCAGGGGTTGCCGACTGCCCCAAAACTGTTTCAGCCACATCACCGGGCAGCATTTCCACACCGATAAAAATAATCAGTGAGATCACAAATATGGTTACCAGGCTTGCCCCGGTGCGCTTTAAAATCAGGGTGAGAACTTTTTTCATAAAATAACTCGATCAGACTTGCAATTCATATCATTTTTCTCCATACATTTTGATTTAATACCGCTCAATGAAATTTAATTATCGGGAAATAATATATAGAGTACGATTCATTATGTCAAATGACTGATTATTTTTTTGAAAAACACAGGTATGTTTATGAAATGAATTGGGTCTTTGATTGGCTTTTTTAAAAAAATAAGTTTGTCTGTTTGTGAAAAAAAGTAAATTGAATGCTATGGAAAATTGGCCCATGAAAAATGCGCAACAGGATGGGAATCCATAGTGTAATACACTAATCCACGAAGAAGATTATCACGGTAAGGGAGTCGTTATGAAGGATATAAAAGAAAATATTGGTATGAATCTTTTGATTGCTCTACGAAAAATCATACAGGCAATAGACCAACACTCCATAACTCTTCAAAAAAGATTCGGATTAACAGGTCCCCAGTTGATTGTATTGCAATCCATATCTGCTAATAAGGATATTTCCGTAACAGCACTTTCAAAAACGGTTAGTTTAAGCCAGGCAACAGTAACGGACATAACTAAACGTCTTGAATCTAAAGGATATCTTACAAAAAAAAGATCCACAGAGGATAAACGGAAAACCCATATCGTTCTTACTGAAAAAGGGGAACATATCCTGAATACCGTTCCACCACTTCTACAAGAAGAATTCACGAAGAAATTTGAGAAGTTGGAAAAATGGGAACAGCTAATGATTGAAAGTTCATTTGAACGGGTTGTGGCGATGATGTCCGCAGAGGATATTGATGCGTCCCCTATAATGGCTGTGGGCTCGTTTGAGTAACAGCAAAATCAGGGGATTGAAAAGAACAAAACACCTTGATGTCGAGTCTATCAGGATGCGCTATGTTTCAATGTTAATTGGATCTCGGGTTGGCTGATGTGGAAATCCGCTAATTGAGCCCATCTTGTTTTCATCTCTCTTGAACGTTGGGTCACTTTGAATATACGTTAATATCAGTTTTTCAGTATGTTTGAGAGAGGATATATGGGTCCGCTCATATCCGTGGGATCCATCCACACCAAACCCGACCAATGCGGTTCTGATATCACTGCCAGCCTCAATGGCGGATGCAGAATCAGATCTGTAATACTCAAACAAATCTCGCTCAAAGGGGATCTGTGCATTCTTACATAATGTGGCTAATTTTTTATTTAAATGATAGTCAAACGGACCGGCTTGGTCCATCATCACAAGGGTTGTTGAATGTTCATTCGAGCGTTGTTTCGGTGCCACCATGGCACTATCTATGACAATCATTTCAGTGATATCGCTGTATAAGACTTCTGTGGCGCCAATGCCGATCTCTTCATTGATTGTGAAGAGCAAATGGCAATCCATTGGCAGTTTAATGGTATTGTCCTGTATCGTTTTTGCAACAGAAAGAAGAATGGCTGTCCCGGCTTTATTATCAAGATGTCTGGAATTTATGTAGCCGTTCTCATCAATTTCCGGGCATGGGTCTACTGCAACAAAATTTCCAGGGGCAAACCCACAGGTCTCAAGATCTGATCTATTATTACAATCCGCATCTACCCGAAGCTCAATATGATCCCAAGCAACTTTCTGTGTGTCAATTTTTTGTCCGTAAACATGCCCTGAGGCTTTCAGGGGCAATAGTGTTCCACGATATTTATCATTATCTGCAAAAATGGTTACCCTTGCACCTTCTGCAAAACGACTGGACCACGTCCCAATGGGTCTTACGGAAAGCCTGCCATTTGATTTAAGTCGGCTCACCATTGCTCCCAGGGTATCTAAATGGACACATATGGCTCTGTCAAAACTGTCAGTGGTACCCTGAAGTGTTGCCCGAATGGCGCCCCTTCTCGTCACGTTGTAGGGGATATTTAGGGCTTCAAGTTCTTTACAGACATAATGAACAATCTGATCTGTATATCCTGAAGGACTTGGAATTTGAAGAAGGGATAGTAATTGGTTTTGCAAATAGCACGCATCAATTTTGATCATTTTTTTTCGCTCACAGTTTCAGGAAACAACAGGTCGATAAATCGTTCTGCTGTGGGTTGTGGTTCATGGTTGGCCAGCCCAGGTCGTTCATTGGCTTCAATAAAGGCGTAGGCATTAAGGTGTATATCCGGGACAATAAAATCAAGGCCGGTAACCGGAATATCAAGGGTTTTACTGACGGTGACAGAGGCCTTTTTAAGGGCATCTGAAAGCGTCTCGGTAACATCGTGAATGGTCCCGCCCGTATGAAGGTTGGCGGTCTTTCTTACGATAATTGTTTTGTCTTTTTCAAGTATTGAGGCATACTCATATCCTTCCTTTTTCAGACATCTTAAGGTCTCATCATCATCCGGTATCCTGCTTTCACCGCCAGTGGCCGCCATTCTTCTCCGGTTATGTTTATGAATTAAATCCGAGATGGAGTGTGTGCCTGTACCGGTAATGGCCGGTGGTTTTCTGACGGCGGCTGCAACGACGTTGTGGTCAATGACAATGACACGTAAATCTTGACCCTGAATGTATTCTTCTATCAGTACATCAGAGCAAATGGTTTCCGCTTCCTTAACCGCTGCTTTTAATTCACCGGGATCGGATATATCAACACTGATTCCTGCACCTTGTTCTCCCCTTGCCGGTTTCACCACAACCCGTTCCACTCTTTTTAGAAACGCAAGATCTGATTGATGATCCATATGTCTTGTTTGTCGTGGTACTGTGACGCCTGCCTTTTGGACCAGTTTCCGGGTCAATCGTTTGTCATCGCATTTCGTCATGGCAACGGCCGTTGTCATTTCGGATAGTGACTCTCTGCATGTTATGGATCGGCTCCCCATACTCAGCTGGAACAGTCCGTAATCTGCATCAATGATATTCGTGATGATGCTCCGTCGTTTGGCTTCATCCACGAGAATTCTTGCATATGGATTCAGTTTTTTTAAATCCTTGCCAGGTGCGATATACAATGATTCGTTAATGGTGTTTTTTCGTTTAATACAAAAAGCTGGAATTCTCTGAAAACCCAATTTCCCGTATAAACTAATCGCATGGGTGTTATTGTGCATGACACTCACATCCATGAAGGTTCGACCTTTTGTGAAATAGTGCGCAACTATTTGCCTTACAAGGCTCATGCCGACACCGGGAATACCCGCCTGGGGATCGACTGCCAAGGACCATAAGCTTGACCCATTTTCAGGATCATTAAACGCTTCTACATGATCTATCCCGGTGACGGTTCCGATTACGTGATCGTCACTCCTTCTTTTTGCAATAAAATAGGTTCTCAATTTGTTTGCGTGTTTGTCTAAAAGAAAATCGGGGCCTGCGCCTTTCATATGACACTTTGCATAAATCGCATTGACCTGTTGTGCATCGGTTTCGTTTGAAAGCCGGTGTATTGAAAACGCATTATTCTGCTTTTGATTGTCATATCGATAGTCGTAGTTCCACAATCGATATGTATGAGATGGATCGAGGAACAACTTGTCATGGGCCATTGATACGATGACATGCGGATCAATGACATACATGGCAATATCCCGGTTATCATCTCCTTGGGAACACATTGTCTCGACTATTTTATCATTGGAGTCGAATGTATGGGCGAAGACCAGTCTTCCCCAGCCCATTTCCGAAAATGAATTGGGTGTCATTTTATTTGTGGTGGGATTTTTGATTTTTTCCCAATTTCGTAATGATTGTCCGTAATTCTTTTCAATCCTGTGCTTTGCTCTTTCCATTTGGAAGACTCCTTATACTCCATTTTGCTGCATCCAAAACTCTAATAATGCCACTTGCCAGAGTTTGGAGCCTCTCAATGGTGTGATGTGATCCTTAGGCGATTCGAGCAGTCTGTCCATATAGTCGTTTTGAATAACTCCTCTGGATTGACACGCATCTGTTTTAATGATGCCGGTCACAAAATCAAGATATTCTCCTTGAATATATTTAAGGGCTGGTACGGGGAAATATCCTTTGGGGCGATCAATTACCTCCTTTGGAATAACGCTCC
>PEAL01000446.1 GCA_002753725.1 Deltaproteobacteria bacterium | reverse complement strand
CATAGAATTAAGGATCGTGTCTCCGAAATTAAAATGGGGAACTTATTTTTCGAGTATTCCTTACTAATTATTCGAAAGATATTGCATCATTAAAATGACCTCAAAAAGATCCAGACGCTCATCCCCATAAATATCAGTAAAAGCAATAGCTGATGTTTGTTGGGTGAGTATTTTCAAGGCATTGATAACAGTTGCTAAATCAAAGCTAAGACAAAACTGTGCTAATTTGGGAGAAAGAGTTAACAATTGCTGATCCTGAACATTACACGCTTGTTCCAATTTGCAATAACCTTGTTTTTGAAATACAACCTTTACCATAGCAATCTCCTCGGGTAACTCTGCACATGACAACAGGAAATACCCATTTGAATCTGTCGCTGTTGATTGAGAGCCAGACGAAACCAGAACATCAGAAAGGGCAACGCCATTTTCATTGGTCACCTGACCACTAAAAGAAGCACATGGCTTTTCAAAGACAACTTCAAAGGATTTGGTTGAATCCATAATGATTGTTATTTGTCGGGTTGTACTGTCAATATCTCCCTGCCATTTTCGAAACAGCCAGCCTTGTGCAGGAATGGCTGTCAACTGGATCTTTGTATCCGGGGGATAGATTTCCAGATCAGGTTCTTTTTTTACAATGCCCTGACCGGATATTGAAAGGGCCAGCGTGTTTGTTTTTGCGGCAAAGATACAGGTGTATTCAGCATTGGCATCCAGTGTGATTTCAATGGACTGATTGTCAAAGAGTTCTCCTGCATGGTTGACCCAGTGAACAAAATTATAGCCGGTTTGCGGCGTACTGGATACCGTGATCTCGGCTCCTGAAACATGGGTAATTCCTGCTGGATTTTGTGACACAGAACCCTGTTGATTATTCCAGAAAACATGCAATGAATAAGCGGTTAATTCAAGAAATTCCGCTTTTATTGTTCGATGTTGATCCATTGTCAGGGAAATACCGACAGAATAGGCATTTTCAGATGAAGGAACATCGCCAGACCATTTTTCAAAAGCCAGTATATCAGCATAAATTGCTGTAATGGATGTTATTTCATTTTCTGTTAGAGAATACGTTGTGGGAATTGGAGCTGAACTTCCCTTATTATAATGGTCATTTTGGATGGTCAGCTGGTATATATGCGATAAGAAAACGTCATCAACACTCATTTCTGCTTTTTCTTTATACGCATAAACGGTTTTGTCTGCATATCCAGGCGCTTTATAGGTAAGATAGATTTTTTTATCTGAAGGTACAGGAATGTTTTTTAATTGATAATATCCTGTTGAAGATGTTGTTGTGGTCACTTGATTTGCCGAAGATGTTCCGGATGAAACAATGACATTATTCAGCGCAACTTCAGATAAATTTTTAACATATCCATCAATGATGGCTGAATTTTCCAATTGAAATGTCGCTGTAATATGCTTGTCCTCATTCATGGTCAATTTTTGAGAATTGGCTGTACCGGTTAAGTCACCGCTAAAAGCGACAAATTCCCAATCATCATAAGAGGATGCATCATAAGTAACTGTAATCATATCGTTTAATTCAGTGTTTAGTATGGTGTTGGTTTCATATTTCGTTCCATTTAATGAAACCCCCCCTTTGCCTTCAATGGTCAGATAGAGTTTATACTCATCATCTCCACACCCTATAAAGAGCGTCACGCATAAAACGAATGATACGTAATAAATGTAGCGATAAAAAAAATTTTTCATAAATTATAAATTCCCATGCCTAATTTCGCTCTCTTAATGATTTGCTGCCAGCGAAAAAAGACGATCTAATTCAAACACTTGATGTGCTTTTTCGTTTAAAAAATTTGCGTTTATCATTGCCCTGGCAACTGTTTTTCCATGGATTGGGCGGTAACGACGAAACAATCCAATTCGATTGATACTGGTCAGGGCCATAAATCCAATCCATTCTCCTGGACGCTTTTGAGATCGTTCACCGCAAAGTAATCCGGGTTTTAAAATACGAATATGGGCAAAGTTGAGCCGGCAAATATCACGTTCCAGTTCACCTTTCATGCGAGAATAAAAAAAATAAGCATCGGGTGAGGCATGAGCCGCAGAAACTAAAACGAAATTTTGAACACCATTGTCTGAAGCAGCCTTTGCAAACTGATATTGATAGGTGTAATCAACAAGATATTGATTGGCCTGACTTCCAGCTGCTTTAATGGTTGTACCCAAAGCTGAAAATAACACATCTCCCTTTACGTAAGGTATAAATGCCTCTGAGGAATCAAATTGTATCACATGTTCTTTTAACTTTTTATGATTGATCAGCGATGGTCGTCGTGTGAATATAACAATTTTTTCAAAGCGATGATCATCTAATAGCAATGATACAAGATTTGAACCAACCAGCCCACTTGCTCCAATCACGATTGCTGTTTTCATATCAGAACTCCTTAGGAACCAACGTTTAATAACGTTCCCATTCTTGCATCCCAGATTCGGGCTGCCTTATTAATGAACGTCACTACGAGTATCATATTTCCAAACATTAAGTAACATAAAAATGTACCCACCAAGCCCATTTGCTTTGGCAGTAAACTCCAAGAGTGTTCTGAAAAAAGATATGTCTCTAACCCAAATTGAAATTCAGAAGTGATGAACATTTTAGATTAGAAGATTGAATGAACTAAAGCAAATAACGATGAGTTCACCGGCGCGATAGCGTCCGGTGAAACGAATGGTTATGTAAAAATATATTTTAACTTGTGCCTGTGGATATCAGCTCACGCTATGATCTTTGAGGTAATACTTTGTTTTAACACAAAATTCATGATTGTTTTTTTAATGATTCAACTATTCAACTAACTTGTGAAAATATGAAAATACTCTTTATTGGAATATTCACGAAAATACTTTTATTGGAATATTCACTAAAGTTTTTTTAGAGGCCTTATTTTACCCTTAAAATTGAGAGGCTAAGGGCATCCTCTCACATTGTTCGGAATTCTCTTCGTCCCATTATGCCAATACCGCATGACCTGAGTACTTTTCCGCATCAATCACGGGATGAATGGCTCTCCATTCGGAAGTCCGGTGTGCGACTTGCCAGAGATCATAATTGCGTTGTAAATTGATCCAGCTCTCTGGCATTGAATTCGGAAACGCTTGTGCAAGTCGCAACGCCATTTCTGGTGTGATTGATTTGCGTTCATTGACAATCGCTGACACCGTTTTCCGAGAGACGCCAAGCATCTGAGATAATTGCGTAATCGTTACCGATAATGGCTCAATATAGAGCTTCTTCAAAATATATCCAGGATGCCGGGGGCATCGTTTTCGTTCTCTCATGACGTTTCTCCTTGTATGTTTCATACCACGCTACAAGATTGCCTATGCCTAAAAATGCGTGGTATTATTCTCTGTCTCGAATCTGATAGCGCACTTTTCCAGGTGGCTTACAACTTCACAGTCCATACACGATGGCATATTGCTAACATAAGTCCCTTTTGAACAATTGATCGTTGCTATTATGCGAAAACTCTGCGTATATATTCACACGATCAAGGAGACCTGACGTACGTCTTTATCCAACATCATGTTAATGGTAATCCTCATAATGTACATCATACGCATCGCCATCAAAAAATTGAAATGTCACACGTCAATTCCCAGAGACTTTCACAGCCCATCGTTGCTCCTTTTTGGGTTGCAAAAGATGTAATCGTGATCCTGGAAAATTCATCATGGCGACGGTTTCTGCGATATCAAGAAAATCAAGGATGGCTTCCAATTTCCCGGCATGTTTCACTTGAACGCCTTTAACGATACCATCGTAAAACAACTGCTCCAACCCTTTATGTTTAAAAGATTTAATCATACTATAATCAATATCTTGGACAATTAAATGTTTATTACATACATCGCCATTGGGAATCATATGTTAGTTTTCTGAATTTAAGTATAGCTTATTCTCTATCTGCGTCATGATCTCCCCAACCTTCAGATTTTGCCATTTCCATCAATTCCATAGCTTGCCATATAGATGGTATTCTTGCTTGCCCCCTCGCAGGTTGCAGACTCCCATCAGGACGTCTCCATATAAATCTATATCCATTTTGGTTTGAACCATCGTCATAAACATAAAGGCACCATTGAAAGCAAAGTTCCCATTCATTTGTAACATTTGGGTCACCTGTCATCACTTCGTTTATTCTTTGTACTCGCATAATTTTTCTCCTTGATATAGGGTTAACGTTAACAGATGTGTCGTATCTGTCACATGATAACTATAAGGCAGATGTGTCATATGCGCAAGTTAGTTGAATAGTTGAATCATTAAAAAAA
>PEAL01000445.1 GCA_002753725.1 Deltaproteobacteria bacterium | reverse complement strand
AATCTTTCGCAGGAAGATTTTTCGTCCCTGCAAAGCGAAACGACTGCTGATTATTTATAAAGAGGAAATCCTTTAAACCCTACCATCTGGGCATCTGGGTAAGTGTTCGCAACCTGGAGACCAATCATCGAAAAAATTATGAGCAGTATCATCACAAATACCTTCAGCAGGCATATGATATCGGATTGATACCAGGGCAGAAATGTTTTTATAGATCTGATAATAATTGGATGTAAACTTATGATTTCAATATTTCGTTCAAAAAGGCCGAACCACCAGCAACGCTTTTCAGTCATTATGCGAAAAAGCATTCTGGGGGTAACTGTCTCCTTAACGTTTATGATTTTGATAACACTGCTAATCCATGAACATTTCGAATATACATCTGAATTAATTCATTTACGAAAGAACTTACTTCAAAAGAAAAGAGAACTGCTGGTCACAATCGTTTCTCAAGCTGTTGGTTTTATAAATTTTCATCGCGAAACAGAAAAACAACAAATTTTAGAAGAACTCAGAAGGCGCACAGAGGAAGCTTATACCCTGGCGCAACATATTCAGAAACTTCATCCCAATGCTACCGTTAAAGAGCAGGAACGTCTCATACATGATGCCTTGTCCGGCATGCGATGGAAAAATGGTGATGGGTATTATTTTGTTCTTGATATGAACGGTGTCATGAAAGTGCATCCCCTGAAGCCCCAACTTGAAGGACAAAATGTGTATGATTTAAAAGATCCTGATGACACTTATCTGGTCCGCGATTTTATTCGTATTTGTCAGCAGGGTAGTGCCGGGTATAGTCAATATAAATGGCAAAGAACAAACGATCCAGATGCACCATATCTGATCAAACATTCCCATGTACGATTGTTTCAACCCCTCAACTGGATTATTGGCACGGGGATCTATTATGATGATATTGTTCAAATGCTTCAATCTAATATTCAAAAAAGATTATCCAGCGTTTCTTTTGCCAATGACGAAGGATATCTCTTTGTCGTTGACTATAGCGGTAAACTTCTGGTGAATCGAAAAATGCCTGAACTTATAGGAAAAAATGTTTATCATCAAAAGGATATTAATGGTGTGTACATTGTACAAGAAATCATCCAGGCTGCACAAAAACCCAATGGTGATTTTATCTCTTATGTGTTGAATAAACCAGGACAGGATAATCAATCAAAAAAAATTTCTTTTGTTTTGAGTGTTCAGGATTGGAAATGGGCTGTTGGGGGCGGCCTTTATCTGGATAGTATGGAACAAGAGATTCTTCTCAAACAGATTGAAACAAGACAACACATTATTGAAGAAACAGAAATTATTGTTTTGATTTTTTTATTATCCTTATGGATTATTGTCCTGGCTTCACGTCGATTGACACATCGCATGGATAGAGAGATCAGCCTTTTAATGGATGCCATCAATGAAAAATCTTTCAATCGCCAAAAATACGCACTGTCAGCGTATCATATCGAAGAATTTGAGCATATTTCTGTTGCCATTCATAAAGCGTTTAATGCAAAAAAAATGTCAGAACTGGCCCTGTTAAAAACAAATCAACGACTGGAACAGGAGACTGTCAGAGCAAATGAATTGGCAACACAGGCGCAATTGTCCAGCAAAGCCAAAAGTGAATTCCTCGCCAATATGAGTCATGAGATCAGAACGCCGATGAATGGTGTTATCGGAATGATTGACTTATTAATGGATACAGACTTAAATGACAATCAACGTCGCTATGCAGAAACCGTTCGTATCAGCTCAGAATCCTTGTTAGGATTGATTAATGACATACTGGATTTTTCTAAAATAGAGGCGGATAAACTGGAATTGGAACAAGTGGATTTTGATTTGCGGTTGCTACTTGAACATTTAGGTCAAATGATGATGATAAAAGCGAGCGAAAAAGATCTGGAATTTGTGTGCGCCATTGAACCCGACACCCCCATTTACCTGCAAGGCGATCCTGGACGATTGCAACAAGTTTTGATCAATCTTGTTGGAAATGCAATCAAGTTTACGAGTAGCGGTGAAGTTGCTGTCAGGTGCTTTCTTGAATCAGAAACAGAAACGCATGTCAGACTATATTTTTCAGTCCGTGATACGGGGATAGGGATTCCTGAAGAAAAAATCAGCATTATTTTTGATAAATTTTCTCAAGTCGATGCATCAACCACCCGGAAATATGGTGGAACAGGACTTGGCCTTGCAATTTCAAAGCAACTGGTCAAGGCAATGATTGGTGAAATGGGTGTAAATAGCACCCCCGGGTCAGGCTCGGAATTTTGGTTTACAGCACAATTTTCCAAACAATCCAAGCAAAAACCTGAACCAAAACTGCCGCCTGATATTAAAAATATAAGAATTCTGATTGTTGATGACAATGCCACCAATCGTGAAATTCTCATGACCCTGTTAAAAAAATGGGGCGCACAACCCGATGAGACGCCGGATGGGCCAGATGCTTTACGTCTGTTAAACGAAGCCAATACATCAGGTCGGCCATATGATGCTGCAATATTGGATATGCAAATGCCAGACATGGATGGTGAACAATTATGCAAAATTATCAAGTTGGAGCCGTCACTATCCAAAATACACCTGATTATGTTGACATCTCTTGCTCGAAAAGATGATGCTCGACATTTTGAAGAACTCGGCTTTTCAGCATTTCTGACCAAACCTGTTCGTCAAAAAGATCTTTTTAATAGCCTTCTGGCCATATTGACAGGAACACCCCAGGTGATGGATCAATCCCTTTTTTCCCATCCTTCTTTCCAGGAAAAAAAACAATTTGATGCTCGAGTTCTGTTGGCTGAAGATAATTTGATCAACCAGCAGGTGGCACAAGGTTTTTTCAAAAAATTGGGGGTATCCTTTGATACGGCAAGTAACGGTCGTGAGGCGGTTCAATATTTGGAACAAAATATTTACGACCTGGTTTTAATGGATTGTCAGATGCCAGAAATGGATGGTTTTGAAGCTACGCAAGAAATTCGAAATTCACAATCCAATGTTCTTGATCACACTATCACGATCATTGCTTTGACCGCCAACGTGATGAAAGGAGATCGTCAAAAATGTATTGATGCCGGCATGAACGACTATCTGCCAAAACCAATCCAACTCAAAAAACTTGATCAAATGTTCACAAAATGGATCGGTGACAAAGTAAAAATATATTCATTTCAAAAAATGGAAGCTATCTATCAAAAGACCAAAAAGGGTTCTTCTCTTTTTAATCCAAATGATTTGTTCGATCTTTTGGAAGATAGTGAGCTGTCAAAAGGGGTTGCAATAAACACACTGATTGACATGCCTAAACAGATTGAAAAACTCAACGTCAGTCTTTCCGAAAACGATCTATCCAAAGTGATTTATGTTGCTCACTCAATTAAAGGTGTTGCATCAGCCGTATGCAGTGAAATGCTGAGAGACCTTGCTTTTGATATAGAGACTTTGGCCAGGAATGATAAATTATCTGATGTCAAAAAACGGGTTCCAGAGTTAGAGGCTTTGTTTGATCGCTTGAAAGATACATTACAAACGTTTATCGATCAAGTTTAGCAAAAGAATATATTTTATGGCAGGAATATAAAAAGCAAACTAATATTGTGCATTCCTTAGCATTATTCTTCGCTTTATTTTTGTTTTTTTAGTTGATTTTATTCATTTAAAACTTTACAAATTACATGATCAATTATATTTTGTTTATTTGACTGGACCATGGGCGCATTCCCTAAAATGGGAAAGTTGTTTTATCGTGGTTCCTTAAGACTTTCGAAAACCTCAAAACAAAAGGAAAAAAAATGAAACGATTCAGTATTGCCTTAGTGTTTTTTTTATTCACACTGTCAATTGTACATGCTGAAAAAATTGGAGATGTTGAAATTCCAAACACATTTATGGCAGGACAAAACAAATTGATATTGAATGGTGCCGGATTTCGAACCAAATTTTTTATGAAAATTTATGCTGGCGCACTTTATCTTTCAGAAAAAAGTTCTGATCAGAATGGAATCATTGCGGCCGATAAACCCATGGTCATTAAAATGCACATTGTCTCCGGCATGATAACGAGCGACAAGATGATAAATGCTGTGAATGAAGGCTTTGAAAAATCAACTCTTGGAAATATTGCGCCTATCAAAAATGAAATTAAAGCGCTATTAGAGCTATTTAAAGAAGAAATTAAAGTTGGCGATATCTATGATCTTGTTTACCTTCCAGATCAAGGGCTCAAAGCATTCAAAAATGGATCACCAAAAGGAATCATTAAAGGGCTGGCGTTTAAAAAAGCGCTGTTTGGAATATG
>PEAL01000444.1 GCA_002753725.1 Deltaproteobacteria bacterium | reverse complement strand
GGGCTAAACCTAATTAATTCTATACCCAGGGCGTTGCCCTGGGCTGGTATTTAACGCCCTTTCAGGGCTAAGAAAGGCACTAAGATTATAAAATAAGTGCAACTTTTTTGTGTTGCACCCTATATATAACGAAAGGAAAAAAGTATGAAAAAAGGTGTGCTACTTGTAGCATTGAGTATGTTTGTTTTTTGCAGCATTTCCTGGTCAGATGATTTGCAGAAAAAACAAAAAAAGGTTTTAAAAACAGATAAAGACAAAGTCAGTTATTCGTTAGGCGTTGAGATTGGAAAATCTTTCAAAGCGCTTAAAAATGACATTGACATGGATCTTTTATGGCAAGGATTTTCAGATAGCATGAATGATCAAAATTTATTGTTATCTCAAGAGGAGAGCCAAACTGTAAAAAGAGACTTTTTAACAAGAATCAAAAAGGAGAGACAGTCAAAAATGGAAAACGTGTCAGGCGACAACCAAAAAGAAGGCATGACCTTTTTAGTGGAAAACAAATCAAAAAAAGGGGTGATAACAACTCAAAGTGGACTACAGTATAAAATTATCCGAAAAGGCGACGGACCGAAGCCCAAAGCGACTGATCAGGTAAAAGTTCATTATCGCGGAACACTGATCAATGGCGAAGAATTTGACAGTTCATACAAACGCGGTACGCCCGCAACCTTTCGATTGAATGCTGTTATTGCAGGCTGGCAAGAAGGTCTTCAACTGATGTCATCGGGAAGTAAATATGAATTTTATATTCCTTCTGAGCTTGCTTATGGAGAGCGCGGCGCGGGTAGCATGATCGGGCCCAATTCAACTCTTGTTTTTGAGGTGGAGTTGTTAGACATTGTTAAATAAAATATTTGACATCATTCATACATAGTAGATGAATAAAACACATGATTTCCGGAAAAGAATTTACCAAAATCCAGAAAAATGATACCTGAACGATCATAGAGACGTAGCCTGTGTCTCTACACGTCCAACAGAGAAAGATTGAGAATTAATTTGAATAATCATGGTATTTTTTTCCGGAAATCACCTTATTTAATGAATATTCCTGAAATCATCATTCATCACAAGAGAAAGCTTTCAAAATGGTTGAATTAACAAAAGCTCAAAAATCAAGAATTGCCATTCGTACATTTATTACAACGGCTGATGCACTTGCTCTCAGGGGCTTTTACAAACCTTCTGGTCGTTCCGGACAGACATTATCCAATGCCTTGAAAATGATCAGCCCTGAAATATATGGAAGTATGAATGATCCTCGAATCATTGAATTGAAAGGTCTTGAATATGTTATCGATCGTCTTCCAAGGGGAATCGAATCCTGTCGCCATTTGATTTTGACTGCCCAGGATGAATTCGCACAAACCTCGTTTGAAAAAATTCTACCCCTTAAACGCAGACGTACTTCATATCGTGTGGGTGAACATGAAATGTGTTTTATTATCAGCACCGGACTGAGCCAAATTTATGATGTTCTGACACATGTTACTTTTTTAACCATTGAAGCCCAGAAAATATTTCAACAAATGACCGATGAAACCGGTAAACTCACCAATGAATGGAAAAAACTGGAACATACTGTTGAACACCTGGAGACATTAACATCTGACGAACTGAATAAAGCCATTTGGAATGTGAGTATCATTCTGGGTCGAACCTTTCAAGAAACCAAGGAGACCGTTGAATATCTTGAGTCTAACAGGATAAATCATCAAAGCAATGACAGTTTATTTCAAATTGTTTATCGTATTGGCCAGCGAATGATGGCAGAAAACGAGGATCGGAACAACATGCTGACCGTCTCGTTTACCCCTGCCTTGAAAGATATGATTGGTCATAATCCATACTGTGTCAGATGGGCTGATTCCATTAAATCAAAGATAACGTCACAGATCCAGGAAAGACGACCACTGCACATTATCAGTGCCAATTTACATAGCATACGTAATCTTTTTTATGGGTATGCTGCTGCATTGGAAGCCGGATATTCTGTGGATGAGACTGATATTTATCAAACCATTGAAACCCTTCGAGATAAAAATGATCTCATTCTCAATTTTGCCAGACAACATGGTTTTAATAAGCTGGATGAGACATCTGATATTCAACTGGATTGTCAATTGATCGACACAAAATTCCTGGTTAACATTCCATTGCATCCCCAATTGGCGATTCGGCCTGAAGATTTTTCTGACAATCCACCGTTGATTTTTGTGATGGACTATGCTTTTGGTACGCAAGCCTTTGACGCCTTTGATCGATTGCTTGAACCCTATTGTCTGGAAGATACGAGACTTTCATTAAATATTCAGTCCATCTCGGTGATGGGAAAAGCGGGCATTTTATGTGGAAAAAAAGGGGACATCATGCTTGCAACATCCCATGTGTTTGAAGGCACCCCTGATAATTATTTCTTTGAAAATGATCTTTTACCCTCAGATTTTGATGGTTCTATTCCTGTTTTTCAAGGCCCCATTGTTACGGTTTATGGGACATCATTACAAAACAGAGATGTTTTAGAAAAGTTTAAACAAACAAGCTGGAATGCCATAGGACTTGAAATGGAAGGTGGACATTATCAGCGCGCCATTTCAGCAGCCATTATAAAGTCTCATGTTTCACCCCACATTAAACTTCGCTATGCCTATTATGCCTCGGACAATCCCCTGATAAGCGGACAAACTCTGGCATCAGGTGGTATGGGAAAAGAGGGGATTAAGCCCACCTATATGATTTCAAAAGCAATTGTTGAAAAAATCATGAAACAACCGGTTCCTGTAAAAAACGGATGACACTTGACTGAAAAATGTCAATAAGGAGATAATGAAATGTTAACAATCCTAAGATATCAAACGGGAATTCTATACACTTGTTTTTTCATATGTATTCAAATCTGCTCTGCTGTTGCAGATGATTCCCCCAAAAAATTATGGCAAACGATCCATATTTTAGATTTGGAAACAGCGCAATGGATTGCTTTAGCGGAGAATGCAAATTTTGCAGCATCAACCGAACGTATTGGTCAGGCCATGGCTCAAAAAAAACAGGCCGGAGCTGCGTATTGGCCTAAAGTTCAACTTTCTGCCAGTGCAACGCGGGCAAAATTATCAGATTCATATTACAACACACAACTTGCCATGGCACAGCTTGCCAATCCCAGGGCAGAAATCGATGATCCCATTGAAAATTATGGGGTAAACCTGTCAATATCATATGTTCTGTTTGATGGTTTTTTGAGCAAGCATCACTATCTTTCTGCAAAAATGGGGCAGGAAATCAGTCAGGCACAGCATAAACAGTCAAAAAGACTGTTGCTTCAGATGGTAGCCAATGTATTTTTCAGGACACAACTTGCGCGTGAAAATATTGCCATTGCTGAAGCCAATATTGATTTTTATCAACAAAAATTAAAAGAAGCAAAGGCAAGACAATCCATTGGTTCCGGTTCATTGAGCGATTCATTGAATTTTCAGGTACAATTAAATGCTGCACGAACAACCCTTATTCAGACCAATGAATCTTACCAGTTGGCTTTATTGGATATGGCTGATAGTCTGGGCATTCCTTGTTTTTCAAATCAAGTGACGCTGGCAAACCTGGAGACTGAAAAAGATGAAGAACTTTCTGAGCCGGATGTACAGAATTTTTTAGATACCGCCTATCACCATCGACCAGAAATTGTTTTGTACCAAAAACTCATCCAGCAGGCTGAACATCAAGAAAAAGCAGCAAAGGCCAGTCATTATCCGGTTATTCAAGTCAATGGCCAGTACAATGGAGAACGGCTTGACAATTACCGATGGGGCGATGCGGATTTTGGCAATTCAATCACGGCCAATCTTACATACCCAATTTTTTCGGGTGGATATTATCAAGAAAAAATTAAACAAACGAAATATCGTGTCAAAGAAATTCAAAAAATCAGGCAGCATATTCAAAAAAATATAGATACACAAGTTCGCCAAGCCATTGAACGTGTCAAGGCGGCACAGGAACAGGTGGGGTTGGAACGAGATAATGCAATACTGGTTCAACGCAACCGAAATCTGGTTGAAAAGGAATATGCCGCCGGCCAAAATTCATTGGTGCGACTCAATGAAGCCCAAAAAGATTTGATTACAGCGAAAAGCCGTTCAGCAGCTGCCCTGGTTTCTCTTCATCAGGCCTGGCAAAATCTGATGGCAGAAACCGGACAGATAGTATTGATTTTTGAATAGATTTTTACACTTAGGAATGCTCGAAAAATAAGTTCCCCATTTAAAAATTCACATTATCGGTTAACGAACGTAGAGACAAGGCATGCCTTGTCTCTACAGAACATA
>PEAL01000443.1 GCA_002753725.1 Deltaproteobacteria bacterium | reverse complement strand
CAAAGGAAAACATCAGCATGGGATTTTGCTCTTTGGAAAATCGTTCAATAATATCCTTACTGTTGGGCGAATGCTTCATTGTGGCCAGGGCTTCCAGGCAGGTACACTGGATCATCAGATTGGTTTCAATGTCTAACTGACGTTCTATGGCGGGTGCCGATTTTCGAATCCCCATATTTCCCAGGGATTCAATGGCTGCCTGACGAACGATAGGTGCTGAATCGTTCAAACAATTTTTAACGATTTCAATGGCTTCCCTGGATGAATGTTCCACCAGGGTATCCAGGACAAATTTTCGTATGTCTTTATCTGGATCTTGAGACAGTCGGGACATGGTGGATAAAAAATCAGCATCAGCCTGGCGTAAAATTTCAATGGTGGCATTTCGAATAAAGGGTTCATCTGATTTGAACATTCGTTCCACCTGATAAATATTTGTCCGAGGAAAAGCGATGCTTTTGAGCAACAGAAAAACCTTTTCCTTGACCGCCATTTCTGGATTGTTTTCCAGTAGTTGCAGGAGGCATTCGGTTAATGCACTGAAATCGATATCGCGTAAGGCCTCGATGGCTTCAATCTGCAATCTTGGGTCGTTGTTGCATATGTTTTCAATACAGGTTTTTATTTCCATAATTTTGTTTTCCTTTAATCCTAATCTAGCTTATTCAACAATGTGTTCGCAATATTCCAACTGGGCTGAACAAACTGCGCTCCGCCCCTTGCCACAGCTTCGCCGGGCATCCCCCAGACAATGGCGCTATCCTCGCTTTCGGCAATGGTCAGGCCACCGGCCTTTCGGATATCCACCATGCTGTTGGCGCCATCATCGCCCATGCCAGTCATTAAAACGCCGATGGTATCGGCACCATATACACCAAGGATAGATTGCATCATCACATCCACCGATGGTATAAACAAATGCGGTGGTCGCGATGGTGTTCGAACAATCACTTCACCACTTCTTTTTTTTATCACCCCCAGATGATACCCGCCCCTTCCTAAATAAATGGTTCCGGGTTCAACAGTCATGCCGCTTCGAGCTTCCACACATGTCATGGGACAATTGCTGTCGATTCGTTTGGCAAATGTTGCTGTAAAATTTACGGGCATATGTTGCACCAGAAAAACCGCAGCATTGAGGGTTTTCGGCAATTTTGGAAGCACATCAAAAATAGTCTTGGGGCCGCCGGTTGAAATGCCAATGGCAATGGCTCTGAATCGTGACGTTGGTGGTTCAGGTTTTGGAGTTACAACAGTTTTTTTCTAAAACGCGATGGTTCTGGACGAGTTTTTTTAAAGTGTCCGGAAGATTCTCTTTTTAATCGTCGCATGATTCCACTGCTGACCGCAGAACTGATTTTACGTTCCAGTTCTTTTGCCACGCTGGTCATATTGGATGTTACCGTGCCCTCAGGTTTACCGACACAATCAAATGCGCCAATTTCAAGTGCTTTAATGGTTGTATCTGCCCCTGCCTGTGTCAGGGATGAAATCATGATAACCGGTGCAATATTTTTTCGAATCAACTTTTTTAAAGCCGTTAATCCATCCATGCGGGGCATATTAATATCTAAGGTAATCACATCTGGGGTGAGTTTTTCTGCCTTCTCCAGGACATCCAGGCCGTCGCGGGCAGTCGATACCACATCGATATGGCCGGTTTCTTCTAATAATTTTCGGATGGTTCTGCGCATTAATGCGGAATCATCGGCAATGAGAACTCTTATTTTTTTTTCCATTTGTTTTCTTTGTTTTTTTGTTCTTCAATTTGTTTAATCATCTGGGTCGCTCCTACGATGGAGTCCCAAAGCTTTAGCTTTGGGAGTTACAGAAAAACAACGCATTAAAAATCTAAGGAACTCCCAAAGCTAAAGCTTTGGGACTCCAGTATTAAAAAATCAGGCACCAGCCCCAGAACTCTGTCTGGCACCTAATCATATATTACTCCTCGATAATCATCTCTAACCCATCATCTTCAGGAACGGGTGGTTCTGATTTAACTGCTTTTGGTTCAGCGGTTTTTGTCTCAGCTGCCTTTGCTTCAGGTTTTTTCACTTCAGGCACTTTGGCCTGTTGTGCTTTTTCCTGTACTTCTGGCTTTGGTGCAACCTTTGTAGCTTTGTTTTGTTTCCCCGCCGGCATACGTTCCAATGCTCTGGTTTCCTGTGTAGACAAAAGTTTGACTGTATCCATCAACAGAATCATCCGCTCACCATTGTTGACTTTACAAACACCGGACATAAAATCGGATGAATCATCATCATACGATGAATTCACGATACTGGGTGCTGGTTCAATATCCTTTGCTAGCAGTCGCAAAACCTCATTGACCTGATCCACAATGATACCGGTTCGATGGCCAGACAATTCAACAATGATGATCCGTGTACGATCATCTGGTTTTTTTTCTTCCAGGTTGAATCGTTGCCTGAGATTGATCAATGGCACCACTTGACCGCGAAGATTGGTGACACCGGCCACAAAACTGGGTGCTTTGGGCAGTCGGGTGACATCTCCCAGGCGATTGATTTCCTGAACCTGAGTAATCTCAAAGCCATATTCTTCATCACCGAGGAAGAAGGTCACCAGTTGTCTTTCTTCAGCTGTACCTTCGGATCGTTTTTCTGCTGCGTTCAGGTCTTCCTTGTTGTCCACAATGGTACTGACTTCATCCAGGTCAATCAATCCGCGTTCATTTAAGATCAGAATCAGGCGTTTGCCATCTTCCAACTGAGCCACAGATCGTAATTCCTGACCACCAGCCGCCAGTTTCGGGGTATCATCAATGACCGATACAGGAACACGTAGGACTTCATTGACTTTATCCACCAAAAGGCCAACGGTCATACCTTCGACTTCAACGACCAGAACGCGTTGATCTTCAGCATCTGTTTCATGGAGGCCCAGCATGGTTCGTAAATCCAGAATGGGCAGCAGGATACTGCGAACAGTAAGTAAACCACGCACATGGGCGGGGGAATTAGGAACCGCTGTGATTTCAGTGAGGCGAAGAATTTCTTTGACCACACCAATATCAAATGCGTATTCTTCATCTCCCACCACAAAGGATACGAATTGAAGCTCCATGAGTTCATCTTTTTCGGATTTTTTACCACTTTTTTCAGATTGACCTGCATCTACCCGGGCACCTGCCTTTTCAGAGCGGGTATTTTCAATATTCAGCACTTCTTCGGGTCGAATGGTCAGAATCAGGCGTTTACCGCCATCAAGCTTGACCACTCCACTTAAAAACGAACTGTCAACACCGCCCTGTGTGACTGCTGGCGGCAGTTCAATATCTTTGGTGGCAATACGTTTGACTTCGTTAACAGCATCCACAACCATACCGGTGGTGGTGCCTTTGATATCAAGAATCAACACACGGGTGCGTTCTGTGCTTTGAACTTCCGGCAGAAACAGGCGGAGCCGGCCATCGATCACCGGCAAAACATTTCCGCGCAGATTGGCAATGCCGCGAACATAATCCGGGGCGCGAGGGATATACGTAATTTCAGGCACACGAACAATCTCCCTTACCGTGTTGATATCCACGCCGAATTCTTCATCAGCCAGTCGAAAACAAACGAGCTGTTGCTCATCAACGTTTTGTTTTCCAGAACTGCTGATGGTTTCTTGTGCTATCTGAGATTGTGTCATAAGCTTTCCTCCGATGGTAATTGATCAAACCCATCCATCCTATTAAAAAAACAATAGCTTGTTTTAAAATAGATGGGTTTGAATTACAGGTTTTGCAGTTCGTCTGCCTGGCTTGCGATTTCTTCAATAGCTTCGCCAATGTCTTGCAATGCTTTACTTCCTTCTTCTCCCGCTTGAGACGCTTCCTGACAGGCATTGCTGGCTTCCTCAGCAGCCGCTGAAATTTGTTCCACTGCTTTGGCAGCTTCTTCCAGGGCTTTGTTTGCTTCCTGAGCCCCTTGATTGATTTCTCCGATACCATTTTGAACTTTATTGATCTCTGTTTCGATGGTATTCAGATTCTCAGTGGATTTTCTGGCATCTTCGACCTGTAAGCGAGCATTGCGGGTCGCCATGTCGATATCTTCAGCCACTCGAATGATCTGTGACTGAACTTCACGAACCATGTCTTTAATTTTATCTGCATTTTCAGCACTTTCATTGGCCAATGTTCGGATATCACTGGCAACCACTGAAAAACCGCGACCAAATTCTCCTGCACGTGCGGCTTCAATGGAACCATTGACCGCCAGCATATTGGTTTGAATGGTGACCATAGCAATCTGATCGACAATTTTTTCAATATTGCGTGTTCGTCGTTCAAGGGTTTTGATATTTTCTGAAGATTCAGCAGAAGAGTCTGCAG
>PEAL01000442.1 GCA_002753725.1 Deltaproteobacteria bacterium | reverse complement strand
TTCATCCGCCTGGAGTTGAAACTCCAGGCTATTTCTGTGTCGTCCCTTATGGGACTTATAGTGTCTTACAATAAATGCAAGCTTCGAATATTAAACAGTTCTGTTTAATGAGACACTTTAAGTCCCATAAGGGACGACACAGGAATAGCCTGGAGTTTCAACTCCAGGCGGACGAACTTTGTCAGGCGAATGAATTTTTTAACACCATGCCTTTGTGCTTTTTTCTACCCGAAAACTTATGATCGCTTACTTAGGAATGCTCGAAAAATAAGTTCCCCATTTAATATTGTGCATTCCTTTTTTGAACCAGGATTACACTGAAAAAGATGAATAAGATGAAAAAAACAGTAACCTATCCATATGATTCATTTGATACAAAGACCGTATTCAATATTTTTACCCAAAAAACATTTATTGAAAAAAAATACGCGTCTGTTGGTGTAACCCATCTTGAATTCATTGATTATGGGGAAAAAGATGGGACATTTATCATACACACAAAACGGGTTGTCGCTGCTGAAGTGCCAGGTTTTGCAAAAAAATTCATTCAACCGACCACCACTGTCATTCAGACTGAACTTTGGACGTTAACTGATGAAGCAATCAAAAAAGGAACGGTTCGGGTTGAAGCCAGGGGACTTCCAATGAAAATGTCTGGTGATATCATCCTTCAGCCGATGGACCACGGATGCGAGAATGTGTTGACTTATGATATCACGGTCAATATTCCACTGATCGGCGGGAAACTGGCTAAATATTTAGATGAAGAAGGTCGTAAAACAGCAAACAGAGAATATGACTTTGCCATTCAGTTTTTGAGAAATACCCAAAAATTGTAATTTTTTTTAACAGAGAATATGACTTTGCCATTCAGTTTTTGAGAAATACCCAAAAATTGTAATTTTTTAATATGAAAAATAAGGGCGCATCCAGCAATTGGGTGCGGCCCTTATTGATTTTTGGGGTTTGATTCTGCCCGTTATGACAGACCTATACGCAAAAATTGAACGACCCTCATTTAACAAATCATTCATATTTTATAGTGCAAATTTAAAAATCAAAAATTTTTTTTATAATACAGACTGTTGTTTTTTGTTACTTTTATATGAATAACAGAGTTCAAATTCAATACAAAAATAGAGTTTCACCGCATGGGGTGCAACAGAACGTAATAACCTTTTGAACGCTTTACAGAAAGGAGCTTGACAAGAGAAAGAATGAAATATAAACATATAAAGATAAATTAACATTTATAATATGTTAGTCTTTTTTTCCACCCCTGATGTTTGAAATATTCCCTGATTTAACCAACAATACAAAATTTTTTATGAAGTCACGTGTGGATGCCATTTGCCATCAACCTAAGCATGTACTTAATAGTCGCAGACGCTTGCAATTTTTAACCATAAGGATGCAATCATGAAAACAGAAGAGATGAAAATACTGGTCGTCGATGACAGTCCAATGGTGCGGAAAATTATCAGAAAAGAACTTGAATCCGGAGGATACACGGTTGATGAAGCAGAAGATGGTTTTGAAGCGATTGTTTATAGTGATATGATTTCTCAGCCGGATCTTATTACACTGGATATAGAAATGCCGGGATTGAATGGATTTGAAACCTGCCAAAAACTTCAGGAAAAAAGGTATACAAAAAACATCAGCAGTCGTCCCCCTGTCATTTTTATTACAGGAAAAGATACTCTGGAAGACCGAAAAAAAGGGTTTACGCTTGGGGCTGCGGACTTTATTTCAAAACCATTTGCAAGCGGTGATATTCTGGCTGCTGTCAATACAATATTAAGGCCAGAAAATCGTCTTCGCGGAATGACAGCCCTGGTTGCTGATGACAACAATACAGCAAGAAAAATTGTTTCTGATGTTTTAAAAAGAGAAGGCCTTGCTGTTATTGAGGCCACTGACGGCATGTACGCCTATGAAACCATGTGTAATCACATGTCTGATATTGACCTTGTCATTTCTGATTTTTTTATGCCCCGCCTGACAGGGGAAGATCTTTGCAGGAAAATTAGAAAAGAATTGGAACTGATCGATCTTCCTATCATTATTATTACCGCCATGTCTGATCATGCTGAGTTATTGCGCTTATTTAAAGCCGGTGCGACAGATTATTTGATCAAACCTTTTGTCAAAGAAGAATTGATCGCCCGATTATCTGTGCAATTAGAGCGAACCCATCTGAACCGGCGGCTTCGAGATTCTATCAATAAGCTCAAAGGTCTCAATCAAATGAAAGATGATCTTTTAGCGGTCTGTTCTCATGATTTGCGCACACCTTTAAATGGTATTATTGGGTTTACAGATCTTATGATTGAAAAAGACTATCTTCAATCAGAGGACAAGGAATGGTTAGGCCATATTAAAGAATCAGGAAATTTTTTAATGAGCCTCATCAATGATATTCTTGACCTTTCCAAAATTCAGTCTGATAAATCTCAATTAGCCATGGAACCTATTCTTTCCGTTAGCTTAACCCAGGCATGTATCAGTGCATTAAAACATCATGCCGCTCAAAAAAATATAGATATCACATTTGAAGATTCTTCCGTAAATGGTGTTATTTATTGTAATAAAAATGGATTAAAAAGAGTCATTAATAACTTGTTATCCAATGCAATAAAATTTACCCCTGATGGTGGAAAAATTGTGGTTACCGTTGCAACTGAAACCTCCGGCGAGCTGTCAATATCTGTGCAAGATAGCGGGATCGGTATTCCAAAGGATCAAATTCCTTATTTGTTTGATAAATTTACAAAAACATCACAAAGCGGAACAAAGGGTGAAAAAGGTACTGGATTGGGAATGTCCATTGTTAAAGAAATGATTGACAGGCATGAGGGTAAGATTGAAGTCACCAGTGTCGTCAATAAGGGCACATGCTTTAAAATTTTATTTCCTCAGGTTGAACCTCAATTGAAAATATCCCCCCCTCAAACAACTCAAACAGAACATTGTGAGTGTAAGTCCGAACAAAACACTCCCAATGAAAACCTTTTTAAAAATGATGATTGGAAAAAGGCATGCAAGTTATTAATGGCAGAAGATAACGTTGTCAATCAGCAGCTTTCCAAATTGATATTTGCTAAACATAACTTGCATCTGGATCTGGTGGAAGATGGTGACGGTGCCGTTGAAGCTGTTCAAAAAACTCGGTATCATGCTGTTTTTATGGATATGCAGATGCCCAGATTAAATGGTATTGAAGCCACAAAAAAAATCAGGCACGATCTAAAAATAAAAGATCTACCCATTATTGCCATGACAGCCAATACCAATGATACAGACAAAACAAAATGCTTTGACGCAGGGATGAATGCCTTTATTTCAAAACCGGTAAAAATTGATTGTGTTATTGAAACACTAAAAAAACAGATCAACCCTGAACATTTAATCGCCAGTATGAATGAAACCAATGACACAACAAATATTGAAACCCAGTGTCCCGACAATAACACAGATGAAACAAAGAATTCGTCTCACCAGAATTTAGAAAAAAATCCTTCAAGAGAGCAACAAGACTGTGATCAATCCCAGATTTTTGATCGAAACGCAGCCCTTTCATGTCTGGGTGGCGACTGTGACCTCTTTTCAAATATTTTAAACTTGTTTATAGAGGATACCCCGCAGCTGATTGATACACTAAAAAAAGCATTTCAGGAAAAAGAGTATACCCGGGTTGAAATGGCCGCACATACCTTAAAATCAACCGCATCAACATTTTTTGTAAAAAAGTTATCCAATGCGTCTGAAAAAATGGAACATTTGGCAAATGAAGGAAATTGGGAAAAAGCTGGCTCTTACTTGAAAGACATTATTGCGGCATACGATGAATTTTTAGCTGTTCTTGAACATGAAAAAAACAAATCAGATTCAAATGATTATAATTAGCCAGGGAGCCTTTTATGGATAAAGAACAAGAAGTCTTGGATATGTTTCTTGCAGAAGCAAACGATCACATCGCCACCATTGAAGGAGAACTTCTCTTTATTGAAAAAGAACCTGAAGGTCATCATAAAGATCGGATAGACAATGTTTTTCGCGCGATTCATTCCATTAAAGGATCATCCGGATTTATGCAGCTTGATACAATCAATGATCTCTCACATGTCATGGAAACCTTACTTCAAAAAATGCGAAATGGAGAGATTCGTCCAGAAGGCTCATATATTGATAGCTTATTGAACGGTGTTGATTTGCTCTCAATGATGATCAAGGATATTGAAAAGAGTGAGGATATTGATATTACTCATGTCAAAGAAAAGATTGTTCATCTGACCCATTCAAAACAATTTAAAAAAAACAATGCCTCTCCTGCTACTATCAG
>PEAL01000066.1 GCA_002753725.1 Deltaproteobacteria bacterium | reverse complement strand
TTAAAAAAATAAATGCAAGCATCTGATCGGCAAGATATTCATTCTTATTACCCAAATAAGCTTCTAGCTTCTTGTTTCTCCAATAAAATTGATAACAAATTACAAAAATCTCTTAAGGGCAGATTGAATAATCTGATCGGCAAGTTTGCAGAATACCAACTGGCAACAGATATACGCACACGAAAAAAATTTTCTTTATCTGTTTACTTTTCAGGCATAAAAGATACGAAAAAATTAAATATTACAGATGTCAGTATGCGAATCAAATTTCAACGTTCTGATGGAAAGGAATTGGAAATAGATATTAAGGCAGAATCAGACTGCAAGCGAATTGTTTTAATAGAAGTAAAAAAATGGAAAACAAAGGTAGGGGTTCAGGTTATCAGGGATTTTTGGGAAAAAGTTGAAGAATATTCCAGGCAAAATAAAAACAAAAAAATATTACCTGCTTTTTTATCTGTTGGCGGATTTAGTACTCATGCAAAAAAATTGTGTGAAGACAGGCAGATCGGAATGGCTGAGAGAATCGCATATTTATAAAAGATTGTTTTTCTTTTCAAACTTGATAAACAATACCTTTATGTGTATATACATCGTACTATAAAAAAAAGATGGGAAGCCTTTGTTGCTATCATTATAAAGAAGCTATTGATCCAGAAAAATTGCCTGAAATCAAACAAACAACCATTGAAACAATTTGGACAAAGGCAACTCGAATGCAAGATGCAAGAAGGCAACGTTACTATATTGTGAGTCTTATGATTAAGATAGAAATAAACAATGAATATTAAAGATCGTATACAATCCATCCAAAAGCAAATCCAGATGGAGGCCCACCATTGTCAGCGAAATTTTAGTGATATCCAACTGGTGGCAGTGAGTAAAAAACATTCAGCCGATCATGTATGGTCAGCCATACAGGCAGGGGCAAGCATTCTGGGAGAAAATTACATTCAGGAAGCTCGTGATAAAATCAAAGATATTGAATTGATGCATCAAAAAAATCCACATGTTCCAAAACCCTCATGGCATTTTATCGGCCATCTTCAACGAAATAAGGCCAAATATGCCGTTCGTTGTTTTGATTTGATTCATTCTGTGGACAGTATCGAATTGGCTGAGGAAATTGATCGATGTGCTCAAAAGCAAAATAAACATCAAAACATTTTAATACAGGTTTCCACTGGTGAAACAACAAAATCTGGGATGATGCCCCATCATCTGGAATCAATGCTGCAAGCAGCAATGTCTTTGTCTAATATTGCTATTTGCGGTTTGATGATCATGCCACCCTATTCTGATCATCCTGAAGATTCGCGGCCTCATTTTAAACATTTGGCGGGGCTTTTGAAGCAGATCAAAACACATTCAGGACAGCAGACGCAACACCCCTTAAATCACCTGTCAATGGGAATGACCGGAGATTATCACGTTGCCATTCAGGAAGGGGCCACATTTATTCGGGTAGGAACTGCAATATTTGGAAACCGACCGATTGAATCAATTTCAATCAAGGAGAAAACATGAAAACCTGTACCATTACATTTTTACCCTATAAAAAAGACATTGTTGTCAACGACGGTGAAAATCTGATTCGTGCTGCAATGGAAGCTGGCATCCATATTAATGCATCATGCGGAGGAGAAGGTGTTTGTGGCCGATGCAGAATTTGCGTTGAACAAGGAACTGTCGAGGATGGACTGAGCGAACGATTAAGCAAAGAAGACATTGAAAAAGGATATCGGCTGGCCTGTAAATCAATCATTCGATCTGATGTGGTGATTCGTATTCCTGTTGAATCCAGTGTTGATGCCAGCGTTCTGAATCTGGCATCTCCCAGAAAAAAAGTATCTATTGAAGAAATGGATATCTCCACATTAAAAGAATCTGGAAAATTTCTTCCACCCGTGGAAAAGCGACTGCTAACCGTTTCTGAACCCTCCCATGAAGACAATAGCAGCGATGCTTCCCGTGTTATTCAAGGTCTGAGAGAACAATACAACGAACATCGTTTGGAATTTGAAATGCCGGTGCTTCAAAAATTACCGGATGTATTGCGAGAAAATGATTTCCAAAGCACTGTTACAATCGTTCGACCGGTTCGTGATGGACATAAAAATCATATCATTCATATGGCCGCCGGAAATCATGTTGCGCAAAATTATGCCATTGCCATTGATATTGGTACGACGACAGTTTATGCCGAAGTACTCAATACTGAAACCGGTGAAATATTGGCATCCTATGGAGATTTCAACGGCCAAATCAGTTATGGTGAAGATGTTATTTCACGGATTGTTTTTTCAGAAAAGGGAGATGGTGCTAAAAAACTTCAATCTGTTGTCGTTAACACCATCAATAAAATCATTGAAAAAATTATTCATCGTTCAAAAGTGGATATTCAGGATATTTCAATGATTACGATAGCGGCCAATACCAGTATGACCCAACTGTTTTTAGGGATTAATCCTCGATATGTTCGTCGTGCGCCTTATGTTCCTGCCACCATGTTTTACCCGCCTTGCAAGGCGGTGCATTTGGGTTTGAATGTTGCAGATCATGCCATTGCTTTGATGTATCCCTGTGTTTCCAGTTATGTTGGCGGTGATATTGTTGCTGGTGTGATGGGTTCAGGTATGTATAATACTGATGAATTGACCCTTTTTATCGATATGGGTACCAATGCAGAAATTGTCATTGGAAATAAAGAATGGCTCACCTGTGCTGCCTGTTCAGCCGGACCAGCCTTTGAAGGCGGTGGTGTTGAACATGGTATGAGAGCTTCCAAAGGTGCAATAGAAGATTTTTCTATCGACCCTATCACCTTTGAACCCATGATTTTAACCATCGGTAATATTCGCCCCAAAGGTATTTGCGGCTCAGGGCTTTTAACCATGCTGGCAGTGCTTTTTTAATTTTTTGTGATTGATCAGCGCGGAAAATATAATACTGAACTGAATACACCGCGTATTCGAAAACAGAACGATGTTTGCGAATATGTTGTTGTCTGGGCGGATCAAACACAAATTGATCGGGATATTGTTTTGACGGAAATCGATATTGATAATCTCATTCGTGCTAAAGGAGCCATGTATTCTGGTTATATGACGTTATTAACATCTGTGGGACTTAAAATTGAAGATTTAGATCGAATCATTTTAGCTGGAGGATTTGGCAGTTATGTGGATTTGGAAAAAGCAATAACCATCGGACTGTTACCGGAAGTGGATTCAAATAAAGTCACATATATTGGCAATGGCTCACTGATGGGCGCACGAATGAGCAGCATTTCAAACCATATTCGCCAGGATGTTGGCGAAACCGTTGCGAGAATGACGAATTTTGAACTCTCGGAAACGCCAGGATTTATGGATAACTATGTAGCAGCTCTCTTTTTACCCCATACGGATATGAAGCTGTTTCCAAAATTGAATGAAAGAATGATGCAAAGAAAGCAGTTAAAAAAGACTTCCGACTCACTCGTTAAATGATATGAGTGTAACCAAAATTACCGGAGCAAACGTTTATTCTCCTTTTTTGAACCAGGATTACACTGAACAAGATGAATAAGATGAGTTAAAAGAGTCTTCTTTCATCTTATGCAAATATTCTTCAGTCTTGACTTTAATAGAATGAATGGAAAAGCAAATCAACAACACAATTAAAACATTTGCCCATGCTTATGAAAAGCGGTTTGGAAATGTATCTATTCAGACATCTTCAATAGATGGTGGTTTCAGACATGATATCGTCTCACCAGTATTGCGCGGAAAAGGCAATTATCCCTTTGTGCTTTCTCATGGTGCATTCACAGATCATGTCATTATTTTGACGCATGGTTTGACAGACAGTCCATATTATATGGAGGCCATTGGATGGCATTTTTTCAAAGCTGGGGCCAATGTGTTGTTTCCACTGCTTTTTGGTCACGGGATGAAATATCCAGATAAAGCACTCCAGGACTGGGATTTATGCAGACACTGGAAAGCAGATTTGGATAATGCCATTAACAGCGCAAAATTATTTGGCAAGATCCTTTCTCTGGGAGGACTCTCAACCGGTGGGGCGTTAAGTCTCAATGCATTATTACGGCATCGAAAGACCATTAAAGGCGGCCTTTTTCTGTTCTCTGCCGCACTTGATATTGGTTTTTTACATGAAAATATTGGCAAACTACCGTTGGTTCAAACCTACTATAGAGTTATCCAGGAAAAAATTATCGGGACAGGCCCAAATCCATATAAATATCCTATTTTTCCTAATTTTGCAGGCTTACAATTATCAAAGTTAATCAATGAAAACAATCAGCAGCTTGATCAGTATCATATCACACAGCCTGTGTTTGCTGCGCACTCTGTGCAGGATCCACATACGTTATTGACTGGGGTCATTCATTTGTTGAACCATCATGTTGAAAACGGCGTTGCCTATCTGATTGCTCAATGCAAGGATGGTCAGCCTGTCGAGCATGGTGAAGTGGTTCTTGAAAAACAGATTAATTTTTCATCAGATAACCCCTATCCCATTGTGCCGCCAAAGGCGAATCCTAAATTTGATGATATGATGTGCGCTGCTATTCGGTTTTTTAAAAATGAAATCAAATCCTTATGATAATGATATGAAAGCGTCCCCCTTTTTTTTTCGACAGGCAACGCATGATGATATCGATGATTTATTGAGACTGCTCCATATTCTCTTTGATTTTGAAGAAATTCCCTTTCAATCATCCAAGCATCGAAAAGCGTTGAATATGATTTTAAATACTGACCAGACATGTATCATGATAGCGGAAACCAATGAAAAAATTGTTGGTATGTGCGCCGCTCAATTGTTTATATCAACAGCAGAGGGTGGTTATGCTGCATTTATTGAAGATATTGTTGTTGAACCGGATTACAGAAAACAAGGTATTGCAAATATTTTGTTGAAAAAAATGGAACAGTGGGCACAAAATAAGCAAGTTATCAGACTGCAATTGTTGGTCAATCAAAAGAATGAAGCCGCAAAAAAGCTGTATCATCAGCATGATTTTCGATCCACGCCTTGTGTGTTTATGAAAAAAAATATATGACATAACATAAAGAGGGTAAGTCTTCTGGCAGTAAACCCCTGCCGAATTTCTGTCATTCTTTTTGAACCAGGATTACGCTGAAGAAGATGAATAAGATAAAATATGACACTTTAAATTCATCTTATTCATCTTTTTCAGCGTAACCCTGGTTCAAAGAATGATTTTGATATTGTGTTTCATTTTTCAATTTGACATCCCTGATGTCATCATGATAGCTACCCCATATATTAAAATATATTATCGTTTTGTTATCCTAATCACAGTGATAATTTTTGTAAATTTATGAAAAAAATACTGATCATACCTAATGAAACAGGCCTTCATGCCAGAGCAGCTTTTCAAATAGTTGAAATTGCTAAAAAAGCAAAGCATGGTGTATGGGTTTCCAAAGAGAACCACCGTGCTGATGCATCAAGTATGCTTGATCTCTTGACATTGAATTGTCCCAAAGGTTCTGAGGTTACGGTTGAAGTTGATCATGCACATGACACAGAAATCATGAATGCAATTGCTTCAAAAATTCAGAAAGGGTTTGGAGAAATTTAATCAATGAACGATACGCATGAGATTGCAATTCAAGGCATTGGCGGCTCTCCTGGCATTTGCATTGGGAAAGCATATTTGGTGGATAAAGAGGGGGTTGATGTTGTTCGTCAATATTATCTTTTTGATAAAGATTTGAGCGAAGAAATTGAGCGTTTTAAACGTGCTGTTGATAAAGCCTCGCAAGAATTGGATGCGATAATTTCATCACTTTCTGGTGACTATCAGGAACAGTTATTTATTCTGGAAACGCATAAGCTTTTGCTGAAAGACAAAAAATTATATGAAAATACTTGTAAATATATTGAATCCAATCACATCAATGCAGAATGGGCTTTAAAAAAAGTATCCGGAAACATCAAGCAAACCTTTCAACAGATGAACGATCCTTACTTAAGCGAACGGGGTTCTGATATTGGTCATGTCACAGACCGTATTATGCACAATTTGATTGGTGGAAAAAATCATGAGCAAATACGGGATATCAATAAACGTGTCATCCTCATTGCCAAAGACCTTTCTCCAGCAGAAACAAGCCAGATACAACTCCATAAAATACAAGGATTTATTACAGAACTGGGAGGAAAAACCTCGCACACAAGCATCATTGCCAGAACACTTCAAGTCCCAGCCGTTTTGGGGGTCAACCACGCCACTGATATCATCAAAAGCGACAGTATTATTATTGTTGATGGCACAAAAGGAGTGGTGATTCTAAACCCCAGCGAAGAGTCGCTCATTGCGTATGAAGAAAAGAAAAATATGTTTGAGCGTCGTCGAAAAAGCATGATGCGCCATAGCGAGCTTTCTGCAAAGACTCCCGATGGGCTTGAAAAAAAGGTCATGGGAAATATTGAATTGCTTGAGGAGGTTGTTTCGGTACTGGATCATGGTGGCGATGGTGTCGGGCTCTATCGAACAGAATTTTTATATATGGCCAAAAATGAACTTCCCTCTGAAGATCAGTTGTTTGAAAATTATAAAGAAGTGGTTGACTTGATGTTTCCTAAACCGGTTACCATTCGAACCCTTGATATCAACGGTGATAAACCCATCCCTGAGATGTATGAAAAAAGCGAAACCAACCCGGTTCTTGGGCTTCGCGCAATCCGATATTGTTTAAAACGACCTGCTATTTTTAAAACACAACTCCGAGCCATATTACGAGCGGCGGATTATGGAACGGTAAGACTCTTATTTCCTATGATTTCAGGTGTTCAAGAAATTATCGCTGCAAAGACGCTACTGGATGAAACAGCAAATGAGCTTACAAAGGAAAAGGTTCCATTTAATCGAAATATTGATGTGGGAATGATGATAGAAGTGCCATCAGCAGCAATTTTATCAGACATGATGGCAGATTATGTAGATTTTTTCAGTATTGGAACCAACGATTTGATTCAGTACACACTGGCGATTGATCGCGGAAATCAGGATGTGGCTCATTTGTTTCAACCCTTGCATCCAGCAATTATTCGCATGGTTAAAACCGTTTCAGAAGCAGCACATAAAAAGGGAGTCAAAGTTTTCATGTGTGGGGAGATGGCAGCCGACCCTTTTCATGTTCCAATATTACTTGCATTGGGCATTGATGAATTCAGTATGAATCCTCCATCCATTCCAGCGGTAAAAAGTATGATTCGAAAAGTCAACACAAAAAGTATGGAACCATTTATGAAAAAAATTTTGGAACAAAGATCGCCCAATGATGTTATTCAGGTTGTACAGGATCATTATGGCGATATTTTTCAGGAAACAATCAATTTTTAAGGGCATTGGATGTCTGCCAGAATATCCCGCCCTTAAAAGGTTTATAAATAATCACCACGCTGAAATTTAAAATATTCAACAGAGGCTGTAACCTGTAAATTATTGATCAATTGAGATAAGGTATTGCCAGCTTCAGCATTCAATGCGTTTTCTTTGTATAATTTTTCAGTAGCCTGTTTCATGTTTAAGAGCACAGGTTCTATTTCTTTAAGGGTTTTGTTTGAATCATGTAAATCATTTGAATATGTTTCAAACAAATCCAGAACAGAATTGACTTTTGCAACCATTTCTTTATGTGGCTCTGGCATCTTGATAAATGGGACCGTCTGAACGCTACAAACATTACCGGATGGTTTAACATTTACAGGGTTGTCCTGGATCTTTTCAGAAAAGGCATCCAGATAAGATTGAAATTCTGTTGAATGAGCATCGGTCGATTTTTGCCGGGTTGATTTTTCCGGCTGCGATACTGCATTGATATTTTGAATATTCATATATGCACCTCCTTTGCCCGTGTTGCATTGTATCAAAGGGCGTCAGGAAAAAATAATAAATGTGAGACCTCGTTTTTGTAAACAACTACAGCTTAATTTTGCAAAGAATGGGCCATTTAATTTAAAGAAAAAACATGATTGAACCGTAAATAATCACTTGAAAATTAAAAAAACATTTACTAATATATCCTGCAATCAGAAAGTTTTTAGTAATATATGATAACCGATCAAAAATTTCACTCCTATCAAGGCCAATTTCTTATAGCAATGCCTGGATTGATGGATCCTAATTTTCATCAAACCGTGTCGGTTATCTGCGAGCATAATAAAAATGGGGCCATCTGTATTGCAATCAATCGATTGCAGCCAATGTTGACAGGAAAAAACATATTTGAGGATGTAAAGATCAATTGCATCCCTCAGGTAAAAAAAATTCCTATTTTTAGTGGCGGTCCTATCAATCCAAGACAGGTTTTTGTTTTACATGGACCGCCTTTTCATTGGCAGGGATCGGTCAGAATTTCACAGCGTATGGCTTTGACAACAAGCCTTGATGTAATGAACGCTATTGCCATTGGTGAAGGCCCTGATCACTATTTGCTTGCATTGGGTTACTCAGGGTGGGGCAACGGTCAGCTTGAAGCTGAAATGATGGCCAATGCCTGGTTTTTTGCACCATTGGATGAAACCATTCTTTTTGACGTCCCTGTTCAGTTGAGATGGGAAAAGGCAGGACAGCTGATCGGCATTAATCCGAATCTCATTTGCAAACTGCAACAGGGGTCAAAATTGTGTTGATATGAGCGATTATAACAATATACCATCAAATCGATATTCCTTAGAACCAGGGTTTATCTACCTTCCTGAACGCGCCACTCTGGTTGCGTCATCAGTGGGATCGTGTGTTGTCGTTTCCATCTATGATAAAAAAAAGCGATTTGGCGGTCTCGGCCATTTCCAGTATCCATTGACGCGAGATCGCAATAAAGCTTCCTCTCGCTATGGTAATGTGTGTATTCTTACCCTCATCCAAATGTTTCTCTCCCAGGGATCCAAAAGACGACATCTTGAAGCGCAAATTTTTGGTGGCGCCCACCTTCCCAAAAAGTTTGCCAAAAACGTTGGTATGGACAATGTCCGATTGGCACGAAAAGCATTGCGATACTATGGCATCCATGTTGCTTCTGAAGATGTTGGCGGCGAAAAAGGCCGAAAAGTGGTTTTTAATACAGCAACCAACGAAGTGGCCATTTTGAAAGTTAACCAGATCCCCGGTTATCAGTGGTATCCTTATAAATAACCCGAGATAAAAAACAAATGTATAGTCCTGCACTTACTTATTTGATGACATCTCAACAGAATAAAAAAAGAGATAAGGAACAAAAATATGAATGACAACCCTTCAATTAATATCCAATCTCAATATTTCCTGTTTTTTTTACTGTTTGTTGTCTTGTTTGGGTGCTATTGCATTATTCAGCCATATATTCATGCAATCATTTTGGCCATTATTTTTTCAATAGTATTTATCCCCATTCATCGAAAAGTCGAGCGATTGCTCAAAGGACGAAAAAATGTCGCTGCAATTATTTCTTGTGCATTATTGACATTGGTGGTGGTTTTACCCATTATGTTTTTACTGATTGCATTGATACAACAAGGGGTCAGCTCCATAAATGCCATTTATGACTGGGTGGCTGCTGCAAAATACGAAGCATTGATGCAATCCCCCTTGATGATTTCTTTTTTAGCATTCTGGGAAAAAGTGGTTGCCAATCTAAAAATGTTTTTCCCGAGAATGGATCTTGAAGCGCTGTCTATCAAGACCGACATGATTCAATTTGATAAAATCCTGCTATCCATGAGTACATATACTGCTCAATTTTTGCTCAACCAGGGTACTTTTTTATTGGGAAACCTGACCGCTATATTGGGTAAGTTCTTTTTGATGATCTTCACATTTTTTTTCATAGTTAGAGATTATGATGAAATCGTTGCTCAAATTTTTCACCTGATTCCCCTCTCTTCCAGTCAGGAAAACCGTTTGATCAATCGAGTGCGAGAAGTTTCCAAGTCTGCCATTTTGGGGACTCTTGTTACAGCAGTTGCACAAGGAACATCTGGAGGGATTACATTTTGGCTTGCCGGCCTTCCGGGTCTTTTTTGGGGATCCATCATGGCTTTTGCATCGCTCGTTCCCATGTTTGGAACCGCTTTGATATGGGTTCCGGCGGCATTTTATTTATTACTGTCAGGGCATTGGATGTCGGCATTGTTTGTGACATTATCATGCGCTATTATTGTTGGCATGATTGATAATTTTGTTCGTCCGGTGTTCATGCAAGGTTCTTCAGACATGAGTACATTGTTGATCTTTTTTTCCATTCTTGGCGGTATGCAATTCTTTGGATTAATTGGGCTGTTATATGGGCCATTGATTTTTGGGTTGACGCTGGTGTTACTATACATATACAGTATTGAGTTTGAAGCTTTTTTGAAATATCAGGATGAGCATTAAAAAAAGGTAATTTATGGATATCAGTGCCTCGATTATTGACCAACGTCTGATCTCAGTGATGGATACTATCCAGGCACAGGCTGCTGAGGATTTAGGTATTACTGAACATAGCAGGCTAAAATCTCTGGCATTTGTATATCTATGCGTTAAAACAATATTGGATCTGGATGAAATCGAAACCTTTGATTGCTTGACCGAGGGGAGTGGCGATTTTGGGATAGATGCAATGCATATTTCCGAAGAACATGATGGTGAATTTACAGTCAGTTTGTTTCAAGGAAAATATAAAAACAACCTGGATGGCCATGCTAATTTTCCAGAATCCGGCGTGGATGCTTTAATTAAGGCGATTACCGTTCTGTTTGACCCTGGCTCCAAACTTTTAAATATCAACACTCGCCTGTGTGCGAAAGTTGAGGAAGCCCGTAGTTTGATCCGAGATGGTTATATTCCTGTTGTTCGAGCCATGGCCTGCAATAATGGCTTAAAATGGAATCAGGCTGCACAAGACGCTATTAATCGTTCAGGATTTGCTAATCAGGTGACATGGGAACATGTCAGTCATGAACGTATTGTAAATATTCTGCAAGCATCCAGGCCTGTTAAGGAAACGTTACAACTGACCGGAAAGGCGCTGGTAGAGGATATGGATTACAGCCGCGTACTGATCGGACGAATGGCAGTCGATGAAATTGCAACGCTCATTGAGCGGCATGGTGAACGTTTACTGGAACGAAATATTCGTCGTTATCTGGGATTGCATGGTAATCGTGTGAATGAGGGGATTCGCAACACATTGAGAAACGATGAGCGAAACAATTTTTACTTTTATAACAATGGCATCACTCTGACCTGCGATAAATTTTCCTATAATGCACTTCAAAATGATAACTATCAAGTACGGGTCGAAAATCTCCAAATAATTAATGGTGGTCAGACGTGCATGACGATTTTTAAAACGCTTCGAGAAAATAACAAACAAAAAATTGTATTTAATGATAACCATGCCAATGTTTTGCTGCGGCTATACCAATTACCCGATGATAATGAGGATTTTGTCAGGCAGATCACATACGCAACCAACAGCCAGAACCCTGTCGATTTACGTGACCTTCGTTCAAATGATGCATGCCAGCAAAGATTGGAAATGGATATTCAGCAATTAGGGTTTAATTATCGCCGAAAGCGTAATGATACCAGTATTCATTCAACTGAAATAACGACCGGCACAACAGCCAAAGCAGTGCTATCCGTGTGGCGACAAAAACCGCATCAAGCCAAGTTTTTTACGCGTGAACATTTTGGAAAACTGTATCATACTATTTTTACAGATCAACTGAATGGTAGTCAGGTCATTCTTGCTGTACGATTATACCGCATTGCAGAAAATCGACGCAAACGCCCCCAAAAAACGGATCCTGAATTTGTCCGCTATGCTTCGTGCTTTATTGCAATGCAGATGGGCAAAAGAATTCTTTGCGATATGAATATTTCTGTCAAGCAAATGAATCACCACAATTTTAAAGATGCTGAACAACTTATTGCGCAAAAAGGGGAACACTATTGTGACGCCTCTATCAAAGATATAAAAGATGCACTTGACGATCTGTATGGCAAGCAAAAAATTTCATTACAACAACTTTCTGCAACCTTTCGTCGTGGTGATTTAATTGAAAAGCTTAAACCTTAATGTAATATAAAGAATAATTGAATGATACTCAACAAAACAGCCCCTTTTTTTCAATTTTTAGGATACAGCCTTTTAAGATTCATCCTTGAATTGGGCCATATAACGATCTTTTTTACATCATCCTTTATTCGTTTGTTTCAATATCCCTTTCAATTTACAAAATGGATGCAACAGACTTATTTTATTGGTGTTAAATCCATTTCTGTTGTTTGCTTAACAGCCCTTTTTACCGGAATGGTATTGGGGCTTCAAGGCTATTACACCCTGGTTAAATTTGGTTCTGAGGGATTATTGGGATCAGCGGTTGCCCTGTCTCTCATACGAGAGCTTGGGCCTGTCCTGACAGCAATTATGATTATTGGCCGCGCAGGTTCATCAATGGCCGCTGAAATGGGGATCATGAGAATTTCAGATCAAATCGATGCCTTATATACGATGGATATTAACCCCAAACGATTTTTGATCAGTCCCAAAATTGGCGCTTCAATTTTAAGTTTTCCCTTATTAACAGCAATCTTTGATGTTGTTGGTATCATGGGGGGATATTTGACAGGTGTTATTTTATTGGGAATTAATCCAGCCCTTTATATTAAAGGAATGGAGAGCAGCGTGGTGATGACAGATGTTACGGGTGGGTTTATCAAATCCATTGTTTTCTCAATTATTGTGTCAACCATATGTCTGTATCAGGGGTATTATACCCATCGAAGGGCTGATGGTTTTGGCGCCAAAGGTGTCAGTAATGCCACGACAGATGCGGTGGTTATGTCATGTGTGATTGTTTTGATCGCAGATTATGTGTTGACATCTTTATTATTATGACAGTCAAGAGCATGAAAGTATAATATGGTCCCTTTGATTCAATTTAAGAATGTTAGCAAGTCATTTGGTGTACAAACGGTACTGAATCAGATTGATTTGGCCATTGAAAAAGGCCGAATTACTGCGATTATCGGAAAAAGCGGGGTGGGTAAGAGTGTTCTGCTCAAACACATGATCGGGCTTTTGAAACCAGACTCCGGTAATATTTTTCTGGATGGAAAAAACGTTTCTCAAATGTCTGGAAAAGAATCTCGGCACATTCGTCAAAAATTCAGTTATATGTTTCAAAACATGGCCTTGTTTGATTCAATGACCGTCTATGAAAACATTGCATTACCGCTACAAGAAAGACGACAGCTAAAAAAAGATAAAATTGACCATCAGGTGATGGAACTATCAAAAAAATTGGAACTGGATGATATCACTTATAAATATCCATCGCAAATTTCTGGTGGTATGAAAAAACGTGTGGCATTGGCCAGGGCATTGATTACGAATCCTGAAATTATTCTTTTTGATGAACCCACAACCGGTTTGGATCCTATTCGAAAACATGCTGTCTTTGAGATGATTTCAAACAATCAAAAAGCATTCAATTATACAGCTGTTATTGTCACGCATGAAATTCCGGATATTTTCTATATTGCGCATAAAATAGCGTTTCTTGAAGATGCACGTATTCTGTATAATGGAGACGCTGACGCCATTGGATACTGTGAAAATCCAATTGTTAAAAAATTTATTAAACCGGCATATCAGTGAATGCAGCACCAAAAAATTATTAAAAATAATAAAGAAGAAAAGAACTTGAAAAACTGATCGTGAAAAGTGGTGTTCGTGATCAACATCAAAAAAATAAAACGTCTGATATGCCTGGTGAATAAACATTTATACAATAACATGGAGATAACAATTAATGATCAACAAAGACCATATCATTACCCTATGGGTCGGCATATTTGTTTTTATTGGACTTATGTGTACCGCTTACCTGACCATCCGTCTGGGAAAACTGGACTTATTCGGTCCTGGCGGTTATCACTTAACCGCTCGTTTTGATTCTGTTTCCGGATTGAAATCCGGCGCATTTGTTGAAATGGCGGGGGTTCAAATCGGTAACGTGGTATCCATTCATCTGGATCCTGCAGATCAGGTGGCTGTGGTTAATATGATGATCCATTCGACAATCAAATTGACTGATGATATTATTGCATCCATTAAAACCAGTGGCTTGATCGGTGATAAATATATCAAAATATCTCCCGGAGGATCAGATAAACTGCTCAAAGATGGTGATGTTGTTTTTGAAACAGAATCAGCCGTTGATTTGGAAGCATTGATTAGCAAATATGTTTTTGGTGGAGTGAAATAATTTAAATGGTGAATACCTGTTATCTGCTCAATAAAACACCTGCTATTGAACATTTACTGGATGAAATTGATTCAACACAAGCTAAAATCGATGCGCAAAAACCATATGAAAACACTCTATGGCAGACCATTCAAGAAAAATTAAAAATCGAATGGACGTTTGACTCAAATGCCTTGGAAGGAAGCACGCTGACCAAAGGTGACACCTATTTTTTTCTTCAGGAAGGACTGACTGTTGAAGGAAAACCCTTAAAAGATTTTTTAGATGCTCGAAACCATGCTGAAGCGGTTGACTATATTTATCAAATTATAAAAGAAAAACGTCCCATTACCACAGGCTTAATTAAATCGTTTAATTCATTACTTCTTTCTGGTATCACGCATACCAGGGCGATAAACCATTTGGGAGAAACCATTAATAAACCGGCAACCCCTGGAAAATTTAAACAGTTGCCCAATCATGTCCTTCAACATGATGGCTCCATTCATCGGTATACAGAACCGATAAAAGTTCTTGATGAAATGGATTTTCTCTGTCAATGGATCAATGAAAACATGCATAGTGAACATGCTGTTATCGTAGCGTCAATGGCTCATTATAACATGGTTCGTATTCACCCTTTTGATGATGGTAATGGCAGAGGGGCGCGGATATTGATGAACCTTATTCTCATGATAAAAGGATACCCGCCGGCAGTAATTAGAAATGAACACCGACGTCACTATTTAGATGCTCTGAGAAACGGAGATCAGGGTTTTTTTACGCCATTTATTGAACTGGTCGCTACATGTATTATTGATACTCAAAAAATTATTATAACAGATTTAAATAATTAATAATAATTATCGGAGAAATAAAATGAAAAAATTTTTACTACCTGTTACGATGAGTTTCATTTTTTGCATAACCGTGTTATCTCCTGCATTTGCAGGTGATGCTCTGTCTGATCTCAAACAAAATATCGACCAGGTTCTTGGACTGTTGAAAGAGACTCAAAAAGAAGGTACACCAGAGTCAAAAATAGATGTGCAAAAAAAAATTTTTCAAATGGCAATTGATCTTTTTGATTTTCCAGAAATGTCTCAAAGGACTTTGGGGAAAAACTGGAAAATCTTGAAACCTGAGCAGCAGAAGGTTTTTTCCGACCTGTTTGCCCGCTTTTTGGCGAACATTTACTATAACCGACTGGAACAATACACCAATCAGGTTGTCAAATATGTTGACCAACGTGACCACGGCAGCGATAAAGCTTTGGTTAAAACAGTCATTGTTACACAAAATAACGAAATACCAATGGATTATAGCATGTTAAAGAATAATCGATGGCAAGTGTATGACGTTTCTATCGAGGGGGTCAGTCTTGTGCGCAATTACCGATCTCAGTTTCAAAAAATTTTGAGCAATCAGAGCATTGATGATTTAATTGACATGATGAAAAAAAAGTTGGGTCAATTTTCAAATATATAGGATAGATGAGTGATACAAAGCTGCTTAAAAAAAATAATAAAATTTTTGTATTTATGTTCAGTCTGTTTAATCCTTTTTATTGCCTTTGAGGACGATTGTATTTTTGCTTCTGACGGGATGACAACAACGCCTGAACAAATAGACGTTACGGATGCCCAATCGACGGATGACCTTAATGAAGACTGGGAAGATGAGTTTGACAACAAAATACTTGAAGGCCCCTCGGTATCGGTATGGGATCCTCTGGAAAAAGTGAACAGAGGGTCATTTTATTTTAATGATAAACTCTATTTCTGGTGCCTTAAGCCCATTGCAAAGACATACAAGCGGTGTACCCCATCGTTTATACGAATGGGTTTATTGAATTTTTTTAACAATCTGGAAATGCCTCAGCGGGCAGTCAATTGTATGCTTCAATTACGGCCAAAAGAAACCGGAATTGAAATGTTTTCATTTATTGTGAACACAAGCATTGGAATACTTGGATTTACCAAACCATCTGAAAAAATTTTTCATTTGGACGTCTATTCCGAAGATATGGGGCAAACGTTTGGTCGATATGGTATTGGCAATGGTATATATATTGTTCTACCCGTAATGGGAAGTTCCTCCCTTCGGGATCTGACAGGCGCTGTGGGAGACATGTTTTTAGATCCGGTGAACTATATCCGAGATCCATATATATCAACTGGCGTGAGCGGATTAAGAACAATCAATGCGTCTTCTTTTCGTCTGGGTGAATATGAAGCGCTCAAAGAAGCTGCTTTTGAACCTTACAGCGCCATGAAAGATGCATACATCCAATACCGAACCAAACAGATAGCCCAATAGGAGACCATTGTGGAAACACTTGATACCATATTAATGGAACAGTTCAATGTTCCTGAAGAATCACTGGCTGAGGCCCATCGTATCAAAACAGAAAAACAAACAGATATTGGCAGTGTTCTGATTCAGCGTCAAGTTGTCAGCGAGAAGCAACTGCTCAATGCTTGGAGTATACAGTACGGCATCCCCGTTTGGGAGAAATTACCACTCAATGATATCAATGTTGGGTTTGCCCGTCGGGTTCCAATCCAGTTCTTAAAAAAGTATGGTATGGTTCCCATTGACAGCCGCGATGCCAACTATTCAAAAAATGGCCCGCTTTTGCGAGATAAAGGTGATCAGGAAGATCGGGGATGTCGGGTCATTGCTATCAGCAATCCCCTGTGTATTCAAGCACTCGACGATCTTGTTCGTTTGTTTGGGACAGAGGATCTTCATGTCGTCTTTTCAAGCAGCGCGACGATTCTATCAGCGACCAACCTGTCTTATGATATGAGTCGGGATTCTGCCGAACAACTGGTTCAGAATATGGAAGAAGAAACCGGTGACAGTATTATCACTGAAATAGAAGAAACCGTTGATCTTCTGGATGATACCAGCGATGCCCCTATTATTAAACTGGTCAATCATATTTTATCTCAGGCTGTCAAAGCCCGTGCCAGTGATATTCACATGGAGCCGTTTCAAAATTCATTCAAAGTCCGGCAACGTGTGGATGGTATTTTATACGATATGATCTCTCCCCCCAAACGCATTCAGTCGGCTCTTGTGTCCAGAATAAAAGTTATGGCGGATTTGAACATCGCTGAAAAGCGATTGCCTCAGGATGGTCGTATTGAAATCAGAATTGGTGATAAAAATATTGATATCCGTGTATCCACATTGCCCACAACATTTGGCGAACGGGTTGTTCTCCGGCTTTTGGATAAAACGAGTGTATTGTTAAAATTGACTGATCTTGGCCTGGCACCGGCGCAATATAAGATGACTGAAGAACTGATTCATGCCTCACATGGAATTATTCTCGTGACCGGCCCTACCGGTAGTGGAAAAACAACATCCTTGTACGCTATACTGTCAACCATCAACAATCCAGATATTAACATCATCACCATTGAAGATCCTGTGGAATATCAGATGCAGGGCATTGGTCAAATCCAGGTCAACCCCAAAATCGATCTGACTTTTGCGCGGGGCCTTCGATCCATTGTTCGTCAGGACCCTGATGTTATTCTCATCGGTGAAATTCGAGACCGGGAAACGGCTGAAATTGCCGTTCAATCCGCATTGACGGGCCATTTGGTTTTTTCCACATTGCATACCAATGATTCTGCAAGTGCCATTACACGTTTGATTGATATCGGTATCGAACCTTTTTTGCTGTCATCGTCTATTCTCGCGATTGTTGCACAGCGACTTGTTCGTATTCTGTGCAATGAATGTAAAGAACCTTATACCCCTGATGAAACGTCTCTTAAAAGTATTGGTATTACACCTGATGATCTTGTTGGAAAAACAGTCTACCGTGCAAAAGGCTGTCATGCTTGCCTTCAAACCGGCTATAGAGGTCGGCGGGCTATTTTTGAAATCATGATCATGAATGACACAATCAAAACCCTCTGCCTTCAAACATCGGATTCCAATCAAATCAAACAGCAAGCCATCCAAAATGGTATGACAACATTACGTCAGGATGGCGTAAATAAAGTTCTAAGCGGCATGACCACTATTGAAGAGGTTTTCAGGGTAACTCAGGTTTGATAACAGTGAAAATTTTTCAAAACCTGTTCATGAAGCCGTGATTCTTTCAATGCATTGCTTTCAAGTGAGTATTCTGCCAATATTTTTTTTCGGGCATTCTTTCCCAGCGTATGACCAAAGGACTCATTGCTGAGTATCTGCTGAATGGCTTCACTCAGGGACTTAGCTGAAGGGGGCGCTAACAGTCCCTCTTTTTCATGAAGAATTAAATCGTTATGCTCAGGGATATGACTGGCGATGCATGGCATCTCGCAAGACATGGCTTCCAATAATGCTTTTGGATTGCCTTCATAATGTGAAGCGATTAGAAACAGTCGGTGCCTATCCATGAGTTGAGGAATATGAGGATTGGGCATATAATCGATAAACTCAGCATTTAATTTGAGAGCGTTGGCATACTGAACCATTTCCGATTTTAAAGGCCCTTTACCCAACAACGTAATTGATGCTTTCGCTTTGTGACATGCTGATAGAATAGACTGAATATTTTTTTCTGGCATAAAACGTCCAATAAAAAGAACATCACGTTTGCCTTTAGAACATATGGACAGTGGAGAGAATCGATCAATATCAATAGGATTACCGATCACAATAATTTTTTCGGGATAAATGCGGTGATTGTCTATTAAATACTTCTTTGCCCCAGGATATGTCACAATAATGGCATGAGCATGTCTTGCTACCCATTTTTCTAAAAGCCACGTCAATTTTTTTTTGATAATGGAGGCTTGCTTATCCAGGTGAACATTTTTGCTCATTAAATACCCACATCGTAAAATAAAAGGAATATTCTTTTGCCTGGCTATCGATATTCCTGCCCATGAACCGGAGATCTGGTTGGTGCGAACCATGCTGAGAGAATGAAACTTGTGAATGAAAAAGGGAGGAACAAAAGAAGCCATAAAAAACCCGTTGGGAATGCGGGAAAAGAGGCGAGAGCCCATTCTAACAATTTGAGCGCCTGGTATATATTGCCTTAATAAGTGCCTTTCAGAGTCTGTCTGTTCGCCGTAGGTTAAAAATAATAAATTGCCAATATATTTTGATAATGCTTTGTAATAAGCCAACTCTCGCTGAATAATTCCTGCATTTTCCCATGTTGTCATGGACATGCCAGTTGACATGGTAATTAATGTTGCTTGAGAATTTTTTTTTATCAAAAGAGAATTTTTATAAACGTCCGAAAGATGATTCATTGTTAGCAATCAATCAGTTATTTACATTTTTCTTTTCTTTTTCCAGGATGTTTCGTGCCAACCTGTCTG
>PEAL01000441.1 GCA_002753725.1 Deltaproteobacteria bacterium | reverse complement strand
AGATCCCAATTTATTGAAACGTGTGGCCATCAATTTTTTAATGAACGCCATGTTTCACAATGAAAAAGGCAAATCCATTGAAATGATTCTGTTTGGACTGGGAGAAACCGGCTATGGCATTTCGGTAACCAATTTTGGAAAAACCATCCCCAAAGAACACCTTCAAACAATTTTTCAACACGGTGTTCAATTGAATCTAAGAAGCAATCGAACATTTCGTGGCCATGGACTGGGACTGGCGTTTTCAAAAATGGTCGCCGAGGCTCTCCAGGGAGAAGTCAAGGCTGAAAATCTGGTTGATGAAGCAGGCGTTTGTTTTTCATTGGTGGTGAATCGGTAAAGAACTTACGACTCTCAATCAACTAAACAAGAAAGGAATAAAAAATGAGTACTTTCAAAGAACCTGAAGCCTATTTAAAAAGTGGTTCCAATGAGCTCAAAATATTGGAATATGTTATCAATGGGCTGCATCTGGGAATCAATATTTTAAAGGTGAATCGTATTTTGGAACGACCGGAACGACTGGTCAGACCTGGACCCGGGGCGCATCATTCTGTCATGGGAATGTTTGAAGATCATGGCCGGGTCATTCCGCTGGTGAACCTGGGCGATATTCTGGGTTTAAATGAAACGGAAAAAGGCCGGCGGGTCATTATTACTGAATTTTTTAATGAAATTACAGGCTTTCTGGTAGATTCCGCTGAACAGGTCTATACCCTGTCCTGGTCAAAAGTAAAGGGATCGGAAGATATCATGGGGAATTTTGATAATCCCTATGTACTGGCCATTGCAAGACCAACAGATGAACAGAACATCCTTTTGGTGGATTATGAAAAAATCGTTCTGGAGCTGGCCCCCAATCTGGCAGAAGAAGAATTCAAAGCTGACCGATCGGATGGGGAATGGACATGTAAAGGCAAAAAAATCCTGATTGCTGAAGATTCAACCACTGTCAGGGATATGCTGTACATGGAACTTGACGATCTGGGGATGGACGTTACAGCCGTTCGTGATGGTGAAGAAGCTATTGACATGTTTGATCAAAGAACAGATTTTGATCTCGTTATTGCGGATGTTGAAATGCCACGCAGGGATGGACTGGCTGTACTTGCCCATATTCGGCAGCATCCGGAACGGGGGAAAACGCCAGTCATTATTTATTCATCCATTGGTGATCTGGGAATGAAAGAACGCGCCAAATCGCTGGAAGCTAACGCCCACATCACAAAATTGGAAATGGATTCTCTGTTTGATACTGTTAAAGAAATACTATGTCAGGAGTCATAACATCATGGATGAAGACAAATATCGAATTTTTGTTGTTGATGATGAAGCAGATACCGCTGAACTGATTGCATCTTCATTGTCTGCATTGACCGATCATACGATTATTCCATTTGATTGTCCACAGGGAGCCATTGACAGCTACATGAAAAATCCTTCTGATCTCGTGATTACTGATTTAAACATGCCCAATATCGATGGCTTTGAAATGATTGAAAAACTTAAAGATCGTAATTTGAATACAGACTTTATTATTGTTACAGGAAATCGAAATATCAAAACGGTTGTTCACGGGCGATGGCTGGGGGTGTCCTATCTTTTTTTTAAACCTGTAAACATTGATGAGCTGGCCAGTGCTGTCAGTACCATGTTCAAACGCGCCTGTTATTGGGAAGACAGACTCAAGGAAGCGAAACGAAAATAAATCGAGCGCCTCATGAAAAAAGGATACATCCAATGAATGAAGATTATATGGAAAACTATCGATCAGAGTTTTATCTGGAAGTGAAAGAAATTCTGGAAAAAGCCAATACCGAGGTTTTAAAAGCTGAACAACATCCGAAAGATACCAGCCTTCTGAATGCTGTCTTTCGTGGCATCCATACAGTCAAAGGCGGCGCAGGCATGTTTGAAATGCCGGATGTTTCAAGTTTTGCCCATGAACTTGAAGGTATTTTAAACATGCTTCGAGATGGGATCGTCGTATTGAATGCCATATTGGTAGATGTCGTTCTGGAAGGTATCGATCATCTTCATGTCATGGTTAAAGATTATGCTGCGGGTCGCCCAGCACAAATTAATACCGCCCTTGTTGAAAAATTCAAGTCTATTGTGGCTCATCCTGAGTCCATCAAAGATAAGGACATAGGCGTTTCAGATAAAAAGACCGAACGTATCACAGAACAAGATGACACCCCCACAGAACCGGTTAAAAAAGAGGAAGAAATCGGTGCCCAGACCATGCGCATCGATGAAAGCAAACTTGAACAATTCACCAATGTTGTTGGAGAACTGCTGATTGCAAGGAACAGTTACGATTATTTACTCAATCAAATCCAAAATGGGGATAAACCCCTTGATGACAGCTACAAATTATTAAAAAACAATCTGTACCAGATATCCGGCCTGACCAATGAAATTCATCATGGTGTCATGAGTCTTCGCATGGTCCCTGTTCGCGGCTTGTTTTCAAAATTTAACCGCATTGTTCGGGACATCAGCCGCCGCCAGCAAAAACCCATTGCAATGATCACAGAAGGCAATGATATTGAAATCGATAAAAAAATCGCTGATCTTTTATTTGACCCGATGGTTCACCTGGTCAGAAATTCCTGTGATCATGGTATCGAATCACCTTCCGAACGGATTCTAAACGGCAAACCTGAACAGGGAAAAGTCTTGCTCAAAGCTACACAAGAAGGAAGTCTGCTGATCATACGCATCAGTGATGATGGCAAAGGCATGGATCGACAAAAATTGTTTGAAAAAGGAATCAAGGCTGGACTGGATTTGTACTCTCCTGAAGATGATGCTGTGCTGGATGTAATCTTTTTGCCGGGTATGTCCACTAAAGAACAAGTTACAGATATTTCCGGTCGCGGCGTTGGTATGGATGTTGTTAAAACAGCCATACAGGAACTGGGCGGAAATATACAGGTATCCTCCCATGCGGGTAAAGGCTCAGAAATTATTTTATCCATTCCCATGCGCATGGGAATCAATGAAACCCTTATTGTGTTATCCGGAGGTGATTCTTATGCCATTCCCATTGATTTTGTTTCAGAAACCATGAAAGTACCTCAAAAGAGCATTCGAACGGCTGGAACCAATCAAATTTTCCATTATCGGGGTGAAGTCATTCCTGTCTTGTGGTTGAATAAAATCCTGCAAGTAGAGTCAAAACACTTTGCAAGCAATGATGAATTATCTCTGGTTGTTCTGGAAACCCACGAGCATAAATATGGTCTGGTGGTGGATGGTCTGGATCGTAATATGGAAGTGGCAATCAAGCCATTGCCTGGAAATCTGGAAGGCATTGATGTGGTCAGTGGCGTAAGTATCATGGGGAATGGGAAAGTGTTTCTGGTGTTAAATCCGGACAAATTTGTTACGGGTTGATTTTTTTGAGGGGATCAGATAGGATCTGTAGAGGGCGAACCTTATGTTCGTCCTCGAACGAATAACGCTTTCGTTCCTATGTACGATAAATTCATTTATTATATAAGCTGCTGTCGAGATCATCGTTATAAGGATAAAAAAATGCAAATCAAAAAAATACCCTATGGTGATGCGGATTATGGAAAGATCATCCGGAAAAATAAGTACTATATCGATAAAACTCGGTTTATTGATGAATTGGAAGCATTGTCCGATTATATATTTCTCATTCGACCCAGACGTTTTGGCAAATCGTTATGGATTAATCTCCTTCAATATTATTATGATATCAACAGAAAAGATGAATTTGAAGAACTTTTCAAAGATACATATATCGGAAAAAATCCTACTCCTGATAAAAATTCGTATCTGACCCTTGCGTTTAATTTTTCCAGTGTCAATCCATCCATTCAAAAAGTACAGGTGTCCTTTGAAAGATATATCGACAGAATTCTTGATGATTTTTTAATACGATATCATCATTTTTTCGATGATGCCGTTATATTGAAAATTCAATCACTTCCTTCCATTGAAAATAAGTTTCAAGAAATTTGTTTTTATTGTTCCAGACAAAAATTAAAAATTTACATGTTTATCGATGAATATGATAATTTTACCAACACCATTCTATCAACATCCGGAACGAGCGCATATCTGGAATTAACGCATGGTGAGGGGTCTTTTCGATATTTTTTTAATTTATTAAAAAGCATGACCTCCATGCCGGATTCCGGCCTGTCTAAATTGTTTATTACAGGTGTTTCGCCGGTGACAATGGATGATGTCACCAGTGGATTCAATATTGGATCCAATATTAGTCTGAATGCCAATATCAATGAATTCATGGGGTTTACAGAGCAGGAAACCCGGTCAATGCTAAATTATTATTACACTGCTGGCAGCCTGACAA
>PEAL01000440.1 GCA_002753725.1 Deltaproteobacteria bacterium | reverse complement strand
ATGAGATTTTTAAAATCTTTAGACACAACACTCTTGATGCATTTATCACCAGCAGTGCGAACGATAACACCAAAATCTTCTGAAATTTTTAGCGCATTCAGAAGCACCTTTAAGCGCGAACGTTCTTTGTCATCCTCGATTTTTCTGGAAATCCCTCGATTTTTACTACCGGGCATCAATACCAGATGCCGACCAGGCAATGAAATAAATGTGGTTAACATGGCTCCTTTTTTCATAATCGGATCTTTGGTTATTTGAACCAACAGTTCCTGATTAACTTTGAGCATGTTCTGGATGCCATTTTTGCCTGTGGGATTGTCCTGAAAATAATCGCTATGAATCTCATGACGTTGTAGAAAACCGTTTCGTGATCCGCCGTAGTCAACAAATACCGCTTGAAGACTGGGTTCCACTCGCGTGATTACACCTTTATAAATGTTTCCTTTGATAATTTCACGCGCTGTGGTCTCAATTTGAAATTCTTCGAGCTTGTTTTTCTCGGTAATTTTAGCAATTCTGCATTCTTCCGGGTCCACCGCATTAATGAGTATTTTGAAGCTCATATAAAGCGTCTTCCTAATGCATTTTTTTCTTTTGCAATCCCTCTGCGTGATCTACTTGAAAAGGAATATTTGCAAAAGAACTATCCTGCCTGATTGAAAAAATAATTTCTGTTCAGGCGCCATTAATCATAATACAAAAAATTTGGATTGGGAAATATGCACTATTGCTCTGGATTTTTCAAGATAAATATTGTTTTTTATGAAAAGATAGGGGATTACCAAAAAGTTGGCTCTCTAATCCTCTGTAAAAATTGGTTAGGAATGCTCGAAAAATAAGTTCCCCATTTTAATTTCGGAGACGCAATCCTTATTTTTCGAGTATTCCTTATCACAATTTTTTCAGAAACTGCTTTTTTGATCAAGCGTGCTTCCGATCCGATCCCCCACCCGATCCGCCAAAGCCATGACTGTTAAATATGGGTTGACATGTGCGCTTTTGGGAAAAAGACTGGCATCTGCAACAAACAGCCAGGGAAAACCATGTACCTGTCCCCATGCATCGGTTACAGATGATTCTGGTTGATTCCCCATTGCGCATCCCCCCTGTGGATGTGCTGAAGACACCGGGGTTTTGATGGGAATAAAATGTTGGGTTTGAATCATTTGTGTTAATGTTTTCTCATCACTGTTGTGACGATCAATGACAGGAGACGATGCGCAGGGCATGATCACACGCTCACATCCAGCCTCAAAAAATAATCGGGCACTCCGAATTTGTGCGTGACAAAGAGAGGCAATCACGGTGTCGCTCAGTCGGTAATGAACCTGTACAGCTCCTTTTCTATCTATTGTGATCCGGTTTTCCGGCTGTGTCGTATCATGGTTCAATATCAGGACAGTCATCAGCTGATTATATTTGGACATGATTTCTGAAAGATCTTTTCCCCATACTCCCATATGTCGTGTGGAAACAAACGGATAATAAAAAGCGGTTTCTATGTAATACCCATGAGAACGTGTAAAATGATCGGTATAAAAGGTTTTTGGAAAGCCACGATAATTCACAATGGGTTTTGGGTACACACCATAAAGCGTCATGGCTGGATGAAGGCAAATATTGCGTCCAATGCAGGGCAACTGTTTTTGAAAGCCAGATTTCAGGAGTAAGCCAGAGGTTCCAGGAGATCCAGCAGCAAGAACAATAATATCCGAATGAATGGTAACCTTTCCAGGAGGCCAGGAGCCTTTCAATGTACCATCTGGCGGATGGTGTACCACTGCATGGATTGTTTTTTCTGACACATGAACGACTTCACAGTTTGGAATCAAGTGAATACCACTTTGGATCGCTTTTGGCAGTTGAACTTCCAGGGTTCCTTGTTTACTGCCAGAATGGCAGCCAAGATTACAAAAGCCGACCTGTTCACAATTTTTAATGTTCAGGGGAATTTTTTTAACCGGCCACCCCAGACGTTCACATCCGTGTTTAAACAGTCGATTGTTGTCATTAATCATGGTTTCAGATGGCGTTATCACATGGATATCACGTTCAATACGATCAAATCGGCGCGTTAAATCATCCATTGTCAACCCGGGAACGTTCCATTCCTCGACCACAGATGCTGGCAATCGAAACGATACGCCGGTATACATCAGTGTGCTACCACCAACACCTTGCCCTGCAGCAATGGTAATTTCACCGCTTTTTACAGGCCATGCGCCGTTGAATCGAAACAAACGCATCATTTCAATTTCACGTTGTGTAAAATAAGAATGCGGAAAATGGGGCCCCTGTTCAAGGATGGCCACCCTCAGTCCTTTTTCTATCAGAGGAATCAATGCTTGAGCAACAGTCCCTCCCCCTGCGCCAGATCCGACAATGACAACATCATACTGTTTATTCATGCTCGAACCTCCAGTTTGCCCTGACACAATTTTCGAATGACAGGATCAGGCGAGGGGTGATCATAAAGAATTGGGCCATGATAATGAATACTGTTCCAATTTTTTTCACATGTAAAATATCCCATACAGATGTAACTTTTCAGCCCCATAAATCCCAGGCGAAAGGAAGGAATGGCTGAAGATTCCATCCATTTTAACTGCCGGATACGATGGATGGGTAAATTTTTATCAAAGGAACGTCCACCAAAAAAAAAGCCAAGGAGATAAACAACAGTAATGAACAGCAAGAATTGAAACCGCATACCTGAAGGCATTTGAGTGATTGCCCAATCAACAACACCAGCTGTTTCAAGGGATCCTCCTCTGGATAAACCCGCATGCTCTGGAATGATACAATCTGCTGCGGCCAGTATGGTTTTTAGACGATATCCTTTGATATATTGACAATTATACATCATGGCTCCTTGAATAAAGAATCGTTTTAAATATCTAACTATTATGCTTACCATACATGATTTTAAATTGCAATCTGCCTGTATTTACACTATGAATTGACTACATCATAAATAATTACAGGAGGTCTATCATCCGTGAATAAACAACTGGCATTCGATCAAAAGCATATTTGGCATCCCTATACATCCTTGATTCATCCTCTTCCGGTTTACCCGGTTACTTCAGCATCAGGAGTCAGGCTAAAACTTGAAGATGGTCGTGAATTGATCGACGGTATGTCATCATGGTGGGCATGCATTCATGGGTATAACCACCCGGTTTTAAATGAGGCTGTTCAACAACAACTAAAAAAAATGTCCCATGTCATGTTTGGTGGTTTGACCCACGAACCCGCCATTGAGCTATCTAAACTGCTAGTTGATCTGACACCTGGTCCCCTTGAAACTGTTTTTTTATGTGATTCTGGTTCCATTTCTGTTGAAGTTGCCATTAAGATGGCGATTCAGTATTGGTTTTCAAAAGGTGTCACAGCAAAACAAAAACTATTGACCATCCGTTCAGGGTATCACGGGGATTCTTTTGGAGCCATGTCGGTGTGCGATCCGATCACTGGAATGCATGAAATTTTTTCGCATATGCTGCCATCCCATTTTTTTGCAGATGCACCATCATGTGGTTTTGATGATCCTTGGGATCCCTCAGATCTGGAAAGCATGAAAAATTTACTGGAAGATAATCATCAAGTCATTGCCGCTGTCATTCTGGAACCTGTTGTTCAAGGGGCTGGTGGCATGCGATTTTATTCTCCACACTATTTGGCCGGTGTCCGAAATCTTTGTGATCACTATAATGTTTTGCTCATTGCCGATGAAATTGCCACAGGCTTTGGTCGAACCGGATCACTATTTGCCTGCGAAAAAGCAGCTATTTCTCCAGATATTATGTGCCTTGGAAAAGCACTCACCGGAGGGTATATGACCCTTGCAGCAACACTTGCCACAAACAAAGTCAGCCATCAAATTTCATCTGGACATCCGGGTGTTTTCATGCATGGGCCAACGTTTATGGCAAATCCATTGGCTTGCTCAGTGGCCATTGCAAATATTCATCTGCTGGTGAATTCAGCGTGGGAAACGAAAATTTTCGCCATTGAAAATCAGTTAAAACAAGAATTGTCTCCCTTATCAACATCCTCTAAGGTTGCAGATGTCAGAGTTCTTGGTGCCATTGGTGTTGTTGAAATGAAAGAACCGGTCAATATGGAAAAAATCCAGAAACAATTTGTTTCATGCGGTGTCTGGCTAAGACCTTTTGGACGGCTGATTTATACCATGCCGCCGTATATTATTGACACAGAAGACCTCTTTCGATTAACATCTGCGATAAAGGATATAATTTTCTCGTGAGGAATGATTATTTCACCGGTGTCCTGAAATATCATGTGACAGGAACCTGTAAACATGATAATCAAGACAGATTTCTTATTGAAAATATTTGGGAATGAGCAAGGATTATAGAAACATTAATCTTATAAAAT
>PEAL01000439.1 GCA_002753725.1 Deltaproteobacteria bacterium | reverse complement strand
TTAATTACGTATGCGGTTATGTTCTGTAGAGACAAGGCATGCCTTGTCTCTACGTTCGTTAACCGATAATGTGAATTTTTAAATGGGGAACTTATTTTTCGAGCATTCCTTACTTAACGTAGCAATCATTTTTTTTCAATATATTTATTGCAGACAGTAACGCTTGAGGATCAATTGGTTGAGAAAGATGTGCATCCATTTTAAAAAAATCATTCTCTTGATCTCTTTGATCCCAAAAAGCGATAGCAGGAATGTCTTTATAGGATTTTCCTGATGAGCGAATCATTTTTATGAAGTCATAACCATTGATATCATTAAGGTAAGCATCAATTATAATCAACTGATAGTTTCCGGTTTCAAGGTGGTGCAATGCTGTTTGGCTATTATCAATGGCATCGGCAGTCAATTGATTGTTTCTCAAGACTGTCAGAAGCATTTGTTGGTTAATAATATTTGAACTGGCAACCAGTATTTTGTCGGGCGCTTTTGCTCTGGCTTCAGATCGATCCGCTTGTGCATATAGATATTTATTGATAATCTCAGTGAGTTTTTTCTGTTCAATGGGTTTGGTCACATAATCGTTCATCCCCGCTTTTAGACAAATGTCTTTATAACCGGACATGGCATGGGCCGTCATGGCAATGACAGGAATATCATGATTCAACACCGCTGATGTCATATCCCTGATAACCGCTGTGGCTTCAAATCCATCCATTTCCGGCATTTGAATATCCATCAGTACAAGATCATACTGATTTGTTTTCATCGCCTCAACGGCTTCCCTTCCATTGGATGCAACATCAACAGTGTATCCATGACCTTCCAGAATAGACACTGCCACTTTTTGGTTGATAAAATTATCCTCAGCCAAAAGAATTTTAGATTTAGAAATCAATGCATCTGTTTGTTTTTTATTTTCCACTTCATCAGCATCTACAGGGGGTTCTGGTATGCAAATACCTGAAATATTGCATATACTTCGAAACAAATGGTCGTGTTTTATGGGTTTAACAATAACAGCATCAAAAAGATGATCCTTTTCGGAATGCGTGTTGATTTGCGTCATACCAATCAAATGGATAGTATTGAATAAGGACTCCTGCTTAATTTTCTGAATCAGTTGTTGTTCATAATTTTCAGGCAAATCAATATCAATCAGTATAATTTGAAACGGCTGATTATCTCTGGCGCTTTGATACATTTTTGCCAACGCCTGAGTGCTGTTTTTTGCAACATCTGGAATCAGTGTCAGGTCACTGAGATGTGCATACAGTGCCATCCGGTGGGTTTGATTGTCATCGATAATCAAGACTTTTAATTGATGAAATTCCTGGGGAATATTGCCTTGATTTTTTGATACTTGTTTTGGAAAGACAGCCGTAAACCAAAATGTTGTGCCTGAACCTTCTATACTTTCAACACCAATTTCCCCACCCATTTTTTCAGCAAGCAACTTGGAAATATAGAGCCCTAATCCTGTACCACCATATTTTCGTGTGGTTGAAGCATCCACCTGGGAAAAGGATTTAAACAGACGGTCCAATCGTTCCTTCGGAATACCAATGCCAGTGTCGATAATTTTGAATTTCATGGTAGCAGTATCAGATGTTTCATTTATCAGGGAAACATGAATGGCAACTTCTCCTTGTGATGTAAATTTCAAGGCATTGCCCAAAAGGTTGATAATAATTTGACGAAGTCTTCCTGGGTCACCTTTGAGAAATTGAGGGATATGTTGGTCCAGAAAATAAATAAGTTCCAGACCTTTTTCCTGAAACTTCATTGTGAATAAATCACCACAGGCTTCGATGGTTTGTCTCAAATTAAAATCCAGAATTTCAAATTCCAGCTTGCCAGCTTCAATTTTGGAAATATCAAGGATATCGTTGATAATAGACAGGAGCGCATTTGCACTGTTCTTTGTTGTTTGTGCATAATCTCGTTGCTTGTCATCCAATGTTGTATCCATTAACAAATCAGTCATGCCAATAATACCGTTCATCGGCGTTCTGATTTCATGGCTCATGTTGGCTAAAAATTCAGTTTTTGCATGATTTGCTTTCTCAGCCTCAAATTTGGCTTTTTCAACTTCATTCATTGCATATTCAATGTCTTCATAAGCCTGTTCAAATCGATCCATCATTCGATTGAAATCGTGACACATCAGTTCAACTTCATTCATTTTATCAGGATGAATGTTAATGCTTTTTACGGTCAGACGTTTTTGAAGATTTTTCTTCCCGGCATCGACGGTTCTAAGGATATCGATAAGCTCTTTTATTCTGTCTATAACTCTCCGTTTTAAAAAAAGGAAAAGAAGAACGGATATACAGACTGTGCCCATAAAAGGTAAAACATAGGTTAAAATTTGACGATGAATATCTTCAAGAATCGTTTTTGAATTGATCGCCACCGCAATTTGGGCAATCTCATTATGATATAAATCATATAATGGCTTCGTTTCTATATAATAGTCAATATTCTGAAGAGAGATTAAATGCGTTGAAGGTGAAGGAATATCTGAACGCTCAAAGCTTGTAGCCACAACAGTATCTTTAGAATCATAGATAACAATTTCAGCATTGGTAATTTTTGCAATTTTATTGACCAATTTTTTATTGTTATTCAAAGGTTTTATCATTACAACATAACCATAGAGATCTCCTGTATCATGCAGAAGGGCAATGGTTGATTTGATGCAAATCACATTGGCTTTGTTTTGAATGTTTTCTATATTGACAAACTTAAGAAAATCCGGATCAATGTTAAAAAAGTGAATATCGCCAGGTTTACCGATAAATGTTTCAAACTTATCTGAATCAACGTCCGGTTGTTTAAAAGAGCTGCTTGCCAGAAGCTCCATGGATTCATCAAATAATAAAACAGCTTCCACACCATGCTTGCTTGATATGTTCTGCATCATTAGCTTCAATGGACGAATTCTATCATAATCAATAAATTCAACAAGTTTTTGATTTTGTTCTTTAACAATGCCAGAAATAATTTTTATTTTTTCAAGCTCTGTCAGTAATATTGTGTCAATAATATTTAGTTTGCCTTCAAGAGAAAGAAAAATGCGACGATGAACTTTTTCACGGTATTGGAGTGTTGAATATATGGCATTTCCTGTAATAACAAGAATCAGTAGGCTAAAACTAAAGATAAAAATACTGGATAAGCTTTTAAAAATCTTTCTTTTTACTCTGGATGTTGATTGATCTGTGTTGTTCTTCATAACGAATTATTCAATTATTCTAATACTTAAAAATTGCAAGTGGCATGTTTAAACTAGCGGCATTATCGCCATTTTGAGGATGGTGCTTGCAATTTTTAAGCAACCTGACCTGTAGAATTGTGCGTATTCTATCTGTCTTCAACGGGATACTTGTCATTTTTCCACCGCTCGATACCCCCTTTTAAAATGCCGATAACCTTGTAGCCTTTTCCAATGAGATACTTTGCTGCAAGGGGAGACTGTCTCATGGCCCAATCAGTAATCAGAATTTTTTTATCTTTTGGAAATTCATGAAACCGATCGGATAAATCTAACAACGGACAATGAATGGATCCAGCAATAAACGAGGCGTCTCGTTTAAAGTTTTGCGGACGAACATCAATTACAAAAAGCTCTTTTTTATTTAACATGTCAATAATTTTTTGAGGTTTCAGCTTTTTGATTTTCATTTTCATACTGGCTTCGTTGACCACCATTGGAAAATTAAACGACCGCCATTCTGGAATGCCACCCTTAAAACAATAAAGATTTGTATAACCAAGCTTGGCTGCAATACTTGCAGCTCTTTCAGTATACGGTCATCGATGCCCCATACAATAAAAGACAATTGGAAACTTTTTATCTTTTGAAAGTTTTTCCTGCTGTTGTTCAAATTTATTCACAGGAATATTGATTGATTTGGCAATATGCTGAATATCATACTCAAAGGAACTGAGTACATGCACAGCCAAAGCCTTGTCATGATCCAGCAAATTTTTTACCTCTGGTGCTGAAATTTCCTTACACATGTTTTCTTCAGCCATCGCAACATTAAAAATAAACGTGCTTATCATGACAGTCATTAAAAAAGAAAGAAACATTCGATAGGGTAAAAGCATATCTAACTCCTTTTGTAAAACGTTTCGTTAAACAGTTTATCTAAATAAAAAATGAATTCATGATCATTTAACAAAGGTGTTATGATCTGTCAATAATTTAAATTACTTAAAACCGCGAGAGATGTTTTTTAACTGTTTTTACACCGGTTAACACCTGCACGGGCGCATCTCCAAAAAGTCGGACATTTTTTTAATCATGTAGGCGAGCCTTATGTTCGCCCTCGTTCAATAGCCGAGGGTAAAGCTATTTCCATGCCAGATGCCATTTCTTGATTTTTTTGATTTTTGATGGTC
>PEAL01000438.1 GCA_002753725.1 Deltaproteobacteria bacterium | reverse complement strand
TGATTGACGATTGACGAATTGATCCTTAATATCGTCATCCATTGGAAGTTTAATTCATCCATGTTTAAAAAATTGAAGGAGAAATACAATGAAAACAGGCCGGAACACCCCCTGTCCATGTGGAAGTGGGAAAAAATACAAAAAATGTTGCCTTAACAAAGGGCAACAGCAAAAAAGAAAAACACAAGATGCTGTCATCCCCAAACAGAAAAAGACACCGCTATCTCGCAAATTTGCCAGACACTCTTTGGAGCTTCCAACAACAAGACCTTATGTGGTAGCTAAAATGATTGACCCCAAAAAAAACGACCCTTTTTGGGAACAGTTATCAGAATTGACACCATTGCTTAATAAATTTCAACACTTGCCATCAAAGATTCGTCAGTTATCCACTGAAATGATTATTAAACAATTAGAAGAGCGACATGTTCATTTTGACCCGACACTGTTTGTTGAAAAATGTCAGGAATATGATTCAGCCTGGGATGTTTCGGAAGCCATATGGCTCAAACAGACACGATCAAAATCAAAGGATAGTGCTGATTTTTGTGGTCTGGCAGCATGTATCCTGTGGGAACGTTTTTATGAGGAAAATAAATTAAATAAACTCTCTTTTGAAATGATCGATGATTTAATTGAAAAAGGATATGAAAAAAATGACACTCAATCGTGTGACATATGGTTTAGCGCCTGGAATGGACTAAAATCTCAATTTGATTTATCACAACTTTCCTTTGATCAACTTGAAAACAAATTCAATGGTTCTCAAGCCTTGTTGAACTGGTGTCAGGATTTTGAGCTAAAGTTACTCAATGTAGCCATTGATAATAAAGACTATGCAAAGAAGGGCATCTCTTTTTTTGATGAATTTTTTACCTTTTTTTCAAATGGTGATGAAGATCTGATTCCAGCTTTTCAAAGAAGTCAGGCCGAAATTTACTGTCATGCAGGAGAGTATGAAAAAGGTGAACAAATAATGAGTGAATTACTTGATCGCTATCCTGAAGATGCCGGCAACTACGTTGGAATGGATGCAGTGATCAGTTTAAAACCATCGGTTGATAAACAATCAACCCTTAAACAACGACTGCAAATTTTAGAAACAGCCAAAAACTATCCGGTGACCAATGGTGGTGATTTTGATCTGAACATGCGAATCAGTGATTTGAAAAAAAAGTTACAACAATATTAACGGCGTTTTCCATAAATGCGTTTGGATAAGAGGTTGTTCTATTCGGCATCCATTTTGAGAGTCAAAATCGTAAACAATACTATAGGCTATATCATGTTTATAAAACAATTATGTACTCCCAGAGACATGTTGGATAATATGAATAATCAAACGTGGATTGTAAAAAACCGCGTTTCCGATGACGTTTATACCAATCGCGAAGAGCTGTTGGCGTATTATTACAAGGTTTCACTTCAAACGGCTGAGCGGTTGACGATGTCCAATGTACTTTTGGGCTATCGCAGAATGGGAAAGACTGAAATTTTTAGACGGGTTGTCAATAAACTTTTTTTTGAACAAAATAAAAAAAGTCCGAAAGCCGTTGTTCCAATATATTATACTTTTTCAGATCACATAAAGGATGATCTTCAATTTTCAATCGAATATCTTGAAAATTTTCTAAGATTTTATCTGGGATTTTATTTGAATGATCCCGAATTGATCAAAAGAGCAGCCGGATATAATGAATTGAAAGATATTGCAAACAATGCAATGGCTCATGTGCCCTCTGTCAAAACGCTCAAATGGATTCTTGATACCATTGAAACCATCGCTACTTTTCCGGTTCCAGCTAAAGTTGCCGTTGAACTCCCAAGAAGGGTATCTGATATCGATGATACCAGCATCGTTGTTTTTTTGGATGAATTCCAGAATGCAACGCTTCCACAATTTGATTTCAGTGTCGTTGGATATTATCAGGAAGGCGCTGATTCACCCACCTGTCCGCATTTTGTGACCGGATCAGCGATGAGCATTCTTTTGATGGAAATGGTCGGAAAAGGGCCATTGTTTGGCAGGTTTAAATTCAAACGAATCGAAGTCATGACATCCTATTACAGTTCGGAACTTGCATTGAAAGTCTCTCATAGATACAATGCCGATATAAACGCGGACATCGCGCCTGTCATCGCAGAACGTTGTGGCGGAAATCCATATTACATTACAGCAGTCATTCAGCATGCCGTCGAGTTGCAAAGACCGCTTCGCACTGAAGAGGATATCAATGATATTCTTGCCATTGATATTACGTCTGGATTTATATGGGGTGAATTGTGTGACCAGCTAAACAAATGGATAACAAGAATCAATCCGTCTCATATCACCAAATGGATTTTATATCTTGCATCACTTGAAGAAAGCTACCGAGACGATGACCCCGGTGATGACAAAGAAATTGATCTGAATAAAATTCAAAAAGCGTTGAAAGAAAAAGAACGCGTTGATGTGGAGATATCAACCATTCGTGATATTATGGTTATGCTGTCCCGAGGTGATTTATTAGAATGTAAGGCGTTTTCTTTTTATAGAATAAAAGACCCTATCCTGTGCGATTTTCTGAAAGTTTGGGGTAAAATCGAAATGGATAAGATGACATTCACCCGAGTTAAAAATGATTTGCGTAATCAGTATTATCACTTCAGTAAAAGAAGCCTGGATGAATACAAAGGCTATCTTGGCGAAATTCATATGAGCCAGATTCTTCTGGCATCTCAAAGAAAAGGCTTGCCTGGAAAATGGTTCCATCAAGACCAACCCATTACAATGCCTGATTTTTCGTTTGTCAATCATCGTGTTCGATTGTCATCCGGATTATCGAAAGAAATAGACCTTCTTGGCGCTGCGGGCCCTGAAGCATGGGTTTGTCAAAGTAAATGGGTTGAAAACACAAAAATCGGAAGTACCGTTCTGAAACGATTGCTACAGCAGTCAATGGATATCAAAGAAAGGATGAATTTGGTTTTCATGAAAAAATGGCTCTTTGCCCATGATGGTTTGACCAAAGATGCGGAACTATTTGCGCATGAAAACCACATTTACTGGTCTGATAGAGCGGATCTGGATGCACTGCTGAACCATTTAAATTTAAGACCCTTGTATTCTTTTGGAAAAAGCCGAATTTAACAAGTAACCGACCATAAGAAAATTGATTTTCAAATAAGGTGTTAATGGTCATGTAAATCATAATGGCCACCTCTTTTTCATGACACCATCTAAGGAGCCGTCACCTGGTAAGGAATAAGCATATCGGTGCAGTCATCGGCAATCGTTGCGTATATTTTAAAAAAATGTGAAAAAATCATGGCTTCATCCACAGGAAAAAGGCTCTGAAAATCAATATCAGTGACTGTTGCACAAATAAACAGTGCTTCAACAGCGTGTTTTTCTCCTGGCAAGGGTTCAGGAAACAAATTATCCATTTTAAAAGGATGATTGGGAATCACTGTTTTTATGGGCCTCATGGGATGGGGATGAAGCATCACAATGGTGTCATTGGCCTGTATGTTAAACACGGCTATTTGACACGCCTCACGGGTTTCGATACTTAATATGGCTCTTTCACCGACGGTAAATACCGATTTATTTAATGTTGCTGTCAGGCCTGTTTGATCCGGCTTTTTTTCGGGTAGAAAAATATCTGCATGGATACTGACATGATATTCCAATAATGGCGGGCTTTCAGAATTTTTTTGAAATTGTCGTACCGGCTGCCAGTCAATCTTTTCACGCACAATGTATCCTTTGCTGTAGCTTCGTATAAAATCCAAAACAAGCATCCCGTCGCTGACAACCCTCGATGCACGCATGTCAATACCACTGGCTTTTTCGATGGCCAGGGCTCTTGCACGTTGAAGAGCGATTGTTTGTGCCTGCCTCGGACTGATTCCCTGAATCACACAGGAACCATCCGCTTCAACATTGGAAACAAGACCTTTCGGGATCGATGACATCATTTTATTTTGATCATTTTGCAGCGACGCTTTGGTATCAGATGGTTTATTTGGGGGGTCATCTGCAAAATTCAAAGCAACAGATGCCAGCATATAAATATTACACCCGGCCACATCGTTCCATTGATCGATGATTTTTACGCCGTTGAGTAAAGCTTCGGCAGTCAGTTCTGTACGCGTTTGAATGTCCTCATGATCGTGTGTTATTTGTTCCTGAAACAAGCTTTTAATATGGACATTGATTTGTTGTGTAATATCGCGCATGGCAAGAATTCTGGCTGCGTGAATTTGGTTTGATAAAGGGTTTTGCTTTGGCGCAATGCCAATACCAAAAAGATACTGGTCGTTTTGGGGAGGAGTGTCAATCCACGATGGCCGAGGCCCTGTTTCAGTTAATTGACAGGGATTGCTGGCAGGCGCCGGTTGCTGTATTTGTTTCTGGTGTGTTTTGATTTTGATGGGATCAGGCACG
>PEAL01000003.1 GCA_002753725.1 Deltaproteobacteria bacterium | reverse complement strand
ATGATACTCTTTCTCCCAATGGTATTTATCTTATGATGGAAAATTTTACTGATGGAGAACAAAACTTTAATATGCTCCGAAGATTGTTTGGATTAAATGAAATTTATATTCATGAATATAGTCTATACTTTGATCGAGATAAACTTGAGCGTGAAGTTCGAGATCTTTTTACGATTAAATACTATAACAATTACAGCAGTGCTTATTACGTTGTAAGTAAGATTATTTATTCGAAAATATGTATGAGAAGCAACATTCCTCCTGATTACTACGATATTCACCATGAACTTGCTAGCCAACTCCCATCTATGGGGAATTATGGTATTTCGGGGCTATATTATTTTATAAAAAAGTAAAAAGAAATGACATTTAAATGTAGAAAGTTTCAAAGCTAATGAATATTGTTTTAGTAATACCGCCAAACTTTTCAATAAAAATGCTTAATGAAGAAATAGCTAATATCAAAAAAGGCTTCTGTGATTTTACAAAATCAGTTGATTGGAGTCCAGCAGTTCCAATTGGTGCTTTATATATTGCAAGCCTTTTAAAAAAAAATAAATTCAATGTTGAAATTTTTGATATTCATCGTGCATTTTCATTGTGCCGTGAAAATGGTTACTTTTTAAGTTCGGAAAGAAATCTTTCTACCTTTTTTAAGGATTATTTCTCTGATTTTTTTAAGAATAAAAGTATTGATATTGTTGGAATAAGCTGTTTGTTTAATGTTGTATCTACGACTGTTGAAACAATAGCATCATTAATAAAGAATATTTCTCCACAAACAAAGATTATAGCCGGAGGACACTATCCAACAAATATGTACAAAGAGATAATGCCAAAAGGACTCTTTGACTATATTGTGATAGGAGAAGCTGAAGAACAGATGCTATGGCTTGTAAAAAATATTTATCATCCTTTAATCGGTTCATTAATACGAGAAAATCCCCATATTGTTGATTTAAAATCATATGATCTGGACTTGAAAAAAGCAGATTGTATTGACCATTTAGACAATCTTCCTATGCCAATACTTGAGTTATTACCTTATGCTTCAGATTATATTATTCACTCTATTGACAGTGAAAGAGTTGGAACGAATATAGATCAAAAACAATTGAAATCTATGTCAATTTTTACCAGCAGAGGGTGCCCAATGAAATGCACTTTTTGTGCAGCTCATAAAGTTCATGGTAGAAAGGTCAGAGCCCATTCTATTGACTATATGATGAATTATATTGAATATCTTGTTGTTAAACACGACATTAACAACCTTTTAATTCAAGATGATATGTTTAATTTTTCTAAAAAAAGAGCACTTGATTTTTGTAAAAGATTATATATCAAATTCGGCAAACGCTTCAATATTGAATTCCCCAATGGTTTAGCTGTTTGGAACTTAGATGAAGAATTAATTGTTCATTTAAAACAAATAGGTTTAAAATCAGTAACGATAGCCATTGAAAGCGGAAGTGAATATGTTCAAAAAAAAATACTCACAAAAAATTTAAATCTTGATATTGTGAAAAATAAAGTAAATCTTTTAAAAAAACATAATGTTGGTGTCAGAGCATTTTATATTGTAGGATTTGTTGGAGAAACAGTAAGCATGATGGAAGAAACAATTTCATTTGCTTTAGAACTGGATATTGACTGGTCTGAAATTAAAATTTTCACCCCCCTTGCCGGTAGTAAAATGTATGATATTGCTAAAAATAATGGATTTTTAATTGGAGATACAAGTGAGCATGTATTCGGCAGGTGTGCTATTTTCACACCAGAATTTTCACCTGAAACAGTTAAAAATATTCAATATGATGGAAATATAAGAGTAAATTTTTTAAATAATAAATTTCTTCGAAATAAAAAATATAAAGAAGCTGAACATACATTCAAAAGTTTAATACAAAAATTTCCAAATCATTTTTTTGCCCATTGGGCGCTATGGACTGCATTAAAAGGTCAAGGAAACAATAAATTAGCCGATGAAGAATTAGTGATTTTAAAAAAGTTATCCTCCCTTGAATCGAATGCAAATCTTTTGAAAAAATATAATATCAATCTTTTATCTGCTTAATATAAATATTGAAAGTATCAAGTTATGAAAATGAACAAATGGAATTTACCTTCTTTACAAAAATACGTTCAGCGGTGCACCAATAAAAATGAAAATGAACTTAAAAAGTACGGTATAAAATGGCTTCAGGCTTCCGCTAAAAATAAAATTGATTATGAGTTAGAATGGTTTGGCGTTCCTGTCATTCAAACAGCAGAAGATCTTCTTCTTATGCAGGAATTAATATTTAATGTAAAACCAGATGTGATTATTGAGACAGGTATTGCCCATGGTGGGTCTCTAATATATTATGCTTCATTATTCGAACTTATTGGAAAAGGAACTGTTATTGGAGTGGATATTGATATCAGATCTCATAACAGAAAAGTGCTTGAGGCCCATCCTTTTTTTAAAAGAATCAAATTAATTGAAGGAAATTCAATATCAAACCAAGTAATTAATCAAATTAATACTCAATTATCTAAAGATTTAACTATTATTGTATGTTTAGATTCTAACCATTATAAGGACCATGTTTTACAAGAGTTACTACTATATAGACAATTTGTTTGTAAAAATTCTTATATGGTTGTATTTGACACAGCTACTTCGTTAATGGCAGAACTTGGAGCTATTGATGAGCTTTATAAAAATAATGGACCAATAGAGGCTGTAAATGAATTTCTAAAAATAGATAAAAATTTTGTTATTGATGAAACATTCAATAAACTAATCATTTCAACAAGCACAAATGGTTACTTGAAAAGATTATCCACCTAATTTAAACAGTTTAAGAAAAAAATATGATAGTAATTTCAAAGACACCTTTAAGGATAAGTTTTAGTGGTGGGGGAACAGATCTCCCCTCTTTTTATCAACAGAATAACTATGGTGCAGTGATCAGCTCAAGCATTGATAGCTATATTTATGTCATTGTCAAAAAACATAGCTCTTTGTTTAATGAAAAAATCAGATTAAACTATTCAAGCGTTGAATTAGTTAATGATTTAGAACAAGTAAAAAATCCAATCATTCGTGAATGTCTTAAGTTTTTAAACATTTCCGATAATATTTATATAACAACTGTTGCTGATTGCCCTGGTGCTTCAGGGCTTGGTTCATCAAGTTCTTTTTGTGTTGGCCTGCTAAATGCGCTTTACAAATATAAAGGAATTTCAACATCAATTGGAAGGCTGGCAGAAGAAGCTGCCCACATTGAAATTAACATATTGAGACGTCCAATGGGAAAACAGGATCATTATGCAGCTGCCTATGGAGGACTGAATTATTTTAGATTTGATGCAGATGGCTCCGTTACAATAAGGCCTATTTCAAATTCTGGAAAAATAATTGAGATGATTTTTGAAAACATGATTTCATTCTGGACAAAAATGACACGGCCTTCTGAAAAAGTTCTTACTGAACAAAATCAGAAAAGTCAAACCAATCAAGAAACCTTAATTAAAATGAGAGAACAAGCAGATTTATTACTAAAAAATATTTCGAATAATTCAATAACCATGCATAGATTTGGAACAATGATTCATGAAGGATGGGAAATGAAGAGAAGTTTAGCTTCTCAAATTTCTAATACTTTAATTGATGAATGTTATGCTATTGCATATAATAAAGGAGCTTATGGAGGAAAAATTTCAGGAGCCGGTGGAGGGGGCTTTTTAAACATTTTCGCAAAAAAAAATGACCATCAGTTAATAATAAAAGAATTATTAAGCCAATATGACTTAGTACGATACAAGTTTAATCATGATTCTCTTGGAACAACAGCAACAATAATAGATTAAAACTAAAAAGGACTTTCTACTATGAAAGAACTATTAACAATAATAATTCCAACCTATGCTACTCGGAATAGATTTCTTAACAGATTGTTAAACTATATGACGTCAATAAAATTTGATTATTATATAATTATTGCTGATAGTAGCCAACCTGAAAACCTGCAAAAAAATATTCATTTAGTTAAAAATTTAAGTTCTCAACTTGACATTGACCACGATATTTATGATAAAGAAATTGGAGGGTATCAAAAAACTGCTCTTGCAGCACAAAAAGTAAATACACCATATGCTGTATTTGCTGCAGATGATGACTTTCCTATACCTAATGCTCTAAATAAAGCCGTTTATTTCTTAGAAAAGAATCAAGATTACTCTACAGTACAAGGTGTTGGAACATTATTTGGAATAGAATCTGGATTATACTACGGAAAAATAAAAAGTATAAATTGTGAACACCTAAAAACAATTGAACATGACTCGCCATCACAAAGGTTGCTTGAGCATCTTAAAAACTATAGCCCGACATGGTATTCCGTTCATAGAACTTCAGACCTAAAAGACAATTTGAAAAGAAATTCTGAACTTAATCTTGAATTCAGATTTGGAGAACTTTTTCCTTCGTGCTTATCAATCATTCAGGGTAAATGTAAAAAAATACCAAGTTTGTATATGGTTAGACAAGTACATTCTGAAAGAAGTACAAACTTTCATCCAACATATCAATTACACGATTGGATTGCCGATAACAACTGGTCTTTACATTATAGTAGATTCAGACAATATATTGCTGAAGAATTAGCAAAATATGAGAATATAACTATAGAAAGCGCAATGAATACGGTTAAACAGGCTGTATTTCACTACATAATCACTGCAAGTACGACGCATTCTATGTTTACAGATGAACTTATCTCCATTAATAAATTATTGCACCCTTCTCATCCATTTTATACTGATTTTTTACCTGTTCATAGGGCTATTGATCCCTTTTCAGATCGAATTGAATGGGAGTCTTCTTTTTTTATTCAAGAACTAGAAAAAATAATTCAAAAATATAAATCTTTTCCACAAAATTACTATATGATTGTCTCTTTAAGAAAATTAAGAAAAATTTTAGCAAATAAATTACTGAATACAATACCTAAAAAAATCCCTGAAATTTTTGAGACTAGTTTTATGGAAAAATCTTATCAGCTTCTTCTAAATAGTGGGCTTAAAAATGAACCTTTGACAAAAGATGAAGACGTCTTTCTTCAACAGTCTTTAAAAAACGACAAAGGAATTTCTGATACTTTAGAATCATTAAAGAACCGCTTGATATCTTCTTTATTCGTATAATAAAAAAATTATTTAGATGAGAGTACGACATTAAAAAATTTTTATTCTTCCAATTATAATATAATAGTTAAAGGAGTGGATAAATGAATTTGCTTATTATTGGTGCAGGAAGAATGGGACTCAAACATCTTGTTGGAGCTTTCAAAGTATGTTCACAAATAGTTGTTGTTGATCCAAACATAAAAAAAATAAAAAAAGAAGCCCAAAATTTATTAATAAATTGTCAATTCGAAGGTTCTGTCTTATTTTACCCTTCTATTGATAATATTCCAACCAATTCAAATTTTGATGCCGGAATCATATCTTCAACAGCAAATGGAAGAAAAGAAATTTTTTTTAAGCTACTTGAAAGAAAAATTTATAATATTTTAATAGAAAAACCCATTGAACAATCAAGAAATAAAGTTAAAGAAATTATTAATGCTTCTCTTGATAATCATTTGAATATAAGGAGTAATCATCCTTTTAGAGAATTACCTTTGTTTCAGGAACTTCACATTGACAAGTCTCCATTCCACATGGCAGTCGTTGGTGGCGCATTTGGCCTTGCATGCAATGGGATTCATTGGATTGATTTAGCTGTTTTTTTGTCTCACTCAAAAAAAGAAAATACTAAATTACTATATAGCAATATTAATACTGTCCCGATTAAATCAGGAAGAGGAAAGAATTTTATTGATTACGGTGGCACCATTGTTATTGAACTTTCACAAAACTCTAAACTTTTTATGGATTCTTGGGCAGAAAGCTCCGCACCATTATCTTTAACTCTGACCAAAAATCACAGTTCTTTTTTATTAGATAGAAAAGAAAATTTAGGGATATTTTATGAACGAAGTAAACAATCAAATAATGAAAACTATCTTTATGGTTTTGACTATGAACGCAGATTAATTAATCCAGTCGAAACAATTTCCTTCCCTGATAATACTAAAAACTGGTTGTATAGTTTAAAAGGAGAGAAAAAATGTTTTCTACCAAAAGTTGAAGAATCTAATATTTCTCACGAACTATTATTTGATGCATTAGAAACAACTGGAAAGACAGAATTTTCAATAACTTAAAAATACTATTACAATAAGATTTTTTATAGAAAACTGGCCAAGAAAGAATAAAATATGCTGAGAAAGAAAATATTGCTCGTTGGCGCTGGTGCTATGGCTGAAGAATATACCAAAGTCTTACTGTATCTCGGCTTTGAGAAAGATAATATTCTTGCTGTAACACGCACAAAAGAAACAGCAGAAAAATTTTACAATAAATACAATATTCATTGTCAATGGAATGCTGAAATTCCAAAAAATTTAGACAATACTTTTGATTCAGCAATAGTATGTGTAAGCCCAATTAATCTTCAAAGTGTGACGCAACAACTGTTTATTAACGAATTTAAAAATATTCTTTTGGAGAAACCTGGCGCATTATCATCAGTTGATCTCAAAAAAATTCAAGATGAATCAGAAAGGAATAATGCCAAAATATTCATTGCTTACAACAGAAGGTTTTACAATTCCATATATCGGGCAAAACAGATAATAAATGATGATGGAGGCTTAATTTCTTGTTTTTTTGATTTTACAGAAATTGAAGAAAGAATAATGAAAGCCAAAGATTTAAAAGGATATACCGATTTAGAGCTAAATAGATGGGGAATTCTTAATTCTCTTCATGTAATAGACCTTTTTATACATTTTGCAGGAAAAATAGAAAAATCTGATTTTTTACGAAAAGGTCATTTACATTGGCATAAAAGTGGCTCAATATTCTGCGGATCTGGAATTACTCAAAAAAATGTTTTTTTTAGTTATTTATCGAATTGGGATGGTGCTGGAAATTGGAAAATAGAGTTAAATACAAAAAAGCATAAACTCATTCTATCCCCTTTAGAAAAATTATTTGTTCAAGAAAAAAACAGTATCTGTATTAATAGTGTTGAACTTACAGAAGAACCTGAAGGCTTAAAACCAGGTTTACTTGAACAGGTTAAAACTTTTTTTAAAATTAATTGCCTAAGTAGAAAATCATTATGCTCTATTGATGAAGCTATAGAAAATTTAAGCGTTGGTGAAAAAATTTTTGGGTATATGAATCATGAATAATAAGGCTACCCTGAAAATTTTGATTACTGGCTCAAACGGCTTTATTGGACGTAATCTGTTGGAAAAGCTACTAAAAAAGTACCCCACCTTAAAATTGACCCTTTTTTATCATAAAAACAAATTTCCTTATGTTAACCAACCGAATATAAATCAAGTTCATTGTGATATTAGACTTATAGAAAATGTTAAAAATTTTTTTGATTCTTTTGACTGTGTGGTTCATTTTGCAGCTCTTAACGATAATAATTTTAGCATTAAAAACCCATTAAAGACTTTTAATACAAATCTACTTGGCACACTTAATATTTTAGAATGTTCCAGATTATTTAAAATAAAAAGAATACTATTAGCATCAAGCGCATCAGTTTACCCAAATAAAATAGGAAAAGAACAAGTTGAAGATACTATTAACAATACTACTACACCATACATTCTCACAAAAAAAGGTGTGGAAAATTGGGCCGAATGTTACGCAAATAATTATGCATTACCTGTAGTTATTTTAAGAATATTTAATACTTATGGACCGAATCAACTTTCAAAAGCTATTATTCCTACACTAATATTTCAGGCATTAACCAAAGGAAGTGTGCACCCTGAAATAGGAAATATTAAAAAAGATTTTTGTTATATAGATGACCTGATAAGTGCAATAGAATTATTAATGTTTTCACCATTGAAGTCAAATTTTTCTTGTTATAATATTGGACATGGGAAATCTTTTTCTCTATTAGAACTTATTGAATTAATTGAAAAGAATCTTTGTACTCAATTGCTCACAGATAAACAAAGGATTGATTATTCTACTAACATTGTAGAATTGTCAAAGGCTGATATTTCAGAAATTTATAATGATTTTTTCTGGAAACCTGATGTTAATCCTAAAGAAGGTATGGATCTCTCAATTAAATGGTACCAAAAAAATCTGCCCCGGTTAGGAAACATCTTTTCATAACTTAATAAAATTATTTTCAAAAGGTTAATTAACTACCAATGAAAAAAAAAGACACATCTGAAACGCATCCATTTTATACTAAAACAACAATAGATTACCCTGATCTTAATGGCCTGAAAGTCATGCTGATAAAACCAAATGATTTTTATAGAAAAAAAATTATGGGCCTTGGTGATGCTTATGTTGCAACTGCAATGTTAAGGTGTAACATAAATGTTAGTGTATTATCTTGCGATATATGGTCTTATAATGATATTGAAATTGCGAAAATATTAATTCAAAGTGGAATAAAAATATTTGCAATTGGCGCCATGTATCCGATGATAAAAGAAGTGATTCGGATTTGTCAATTGATCCGCGAATGTGTGGAAGATGCATTAATTATACTTGGTGGCCCTTTACCTTCTCCTATACCAGAATTTGTCCTAAAAATTACCAAAGCGGATATTGCTGTTATTGGAGAATCAGAATTTACTATACCAGTATTAATGAATGCCATTGTTAAGGCTAAAGATTTATTAAATGTACCAGGAATAGCTTTTATCAGAGATAATGATTTTCATCATACAGGCCCACCATGTATTCCCAAGAATGTAACAAAAGATGAAATTGGATGGCCTTCATGGGATTTATTTCCCATTGAAAAATATATCACTGCCCCTAAATTTCATCCCTTTCATCAACATGATAGAGTTATGACCATTTCGACAGGCAGGGGATGTCCTTATAATTGTAATTTTTGTTATAGGGTTTGTGTCTATAGATCAAGACCTGTTTTTGATATTCTCAATGAAATAGAATTTATCGTTGATAAGTATAATGTTAATGGTTTTATTTTTTTAGACGATCTTGTAATGGTAAGTGAAAAAAGGGTTAAAGAATTTTGTGAAGAAATACTGAATCGCAATATTAAATTTAAATATCATATAACAGGAAGAATAAATGTCGTTAATCGAGAAATTTTAAGGTTATTGAAAAAGTCCGGATGTGTATCAATTTTTTATGGAATAGAGTCAGGAAATCAAAAAATTTTAGATAATATTCCCAAAAAAATTACAATTGATCAAATAATAAAAGCGATTGCCATTACCAGGGAATTTAATATTTACTGCGAATATGGGCTTATGTTTGGCCAACCCGGGGAAGATGAAAAAACACTTCATGATACTGTAGACTTAGTAAAACAATTGACCTTTGGTGAATATTGCACGCAAAAATTATTTGGATGTATTCCTTTTCCGGGAAGTAAACTGTATGAATATTGTAAATCAAACCAGCTAATAAAATCTGATGAAGATTTTTTTAATAAGTATATGAGTAAGGATTACTCTTTAGATCAAATTCCAGTTAATATGACTAATTTGAATAACGAAACTGCAAACCGACTGTTTAAATTAGCTAATGAAGAACTTGAAAGTTTTTATAAAAGCATGATTAGTAAAAACTGGGGATATATTTTTAACCAATAAAGGAGATTATTATGGAAAAAAAACTATTTATCTTTGACTCAAATAAGTATCCGAACGCTCTATACACATTTGATGTGGGTAGCAAACTTTTTAGTCTTTTTGACAGTAATCTTCCTATATATGAATTAAATCTTGATAATGGTGATAAGGTATTTTTAATCGGTGAATTCTTTTATATTGAAAATAATTCCATTATTTCGAAATTGGCTGATACTGACATCAAGAAAACACTTCATAGCTTTTTGAATCTTAATGTATTGGATGATTGCGATATTAAAAATAAGCTCGAAGGGCACTATATTATTATAAGATTATCAGCACAAAACAATAATGTTGTTGTATACGGAGATTTTTTTAATAGAATCAATCTTTTCTATACAATAAAAAATAACAATGTTGTTGGCTCTACATTACTTACAAAAAATTTAATTAAGTTTGCAGGTAATGAAATTAATATGTCTGCCTTAGGAAATATTGTTTCACAAAATTATTGCCTGGATGAAGAAACAATATACAAAAATATTAATCGCCTCGGTTTTAATCAAATGCTTATATTTAATTCATCAGGAGTCCATATTGAAAAAAAGAATTCCTTTCCCGAAATAAACGATTATACTGATGCAAACCTTGATGATTACGAGAACATACTGATCAATTCAATTGATAGCCGTAAAAGCAATGCAACAAATATTGTTTCTTGTTCAGGTGGTTGGGATTCAACACTTCTATTAGATATGTTAACATCTTTGACATCTCAAAAAAATATTTATGCAGCCTGTTTTGAGTTATCACTTGGAGATGGAAGAATTTTTAATCAATATGAAATTGAAAAAGTAAAAGAAATAGCAAAAAACTATAATGTCAATCTTTGCCGGCATACGATTGATCCTTCATCCAATGATTTTTTAGATTCTTATATTAAATATATGGACAACATCAGGCAAAACCATCTTTTTGTGTTAAGCCACCATTATTATCATTTCGTTGAAACTCTTAAATCTTCATTTGGAAACAATGTAGCATTTTTTAATGGTGAAGGATGTGACTCTGTTCATAACTTTGGTTTTTCTCAATATATATCCATAAACTATCCAGATAGAAATTTTGCTGAATATGCTGATAAAATGAAAAATTTTTTGTATGGCCCAACCTTTTTTGATAAAATTCAAAAAAATATTTATGAAGATGATATGATCTATAAAATATTTAAATGGCATAATGGATTAGAACAATCAAAAATCAATTATAAAGATATTTCTGAAAGAATTTTTCATTTTTTCTATGCATTCCTCTTTTCATCACACAGACTACCTCTTGTAGGAAACAGTAGACCCAATTTTTTTGATAAAAATGAATTTGAGAAATATATTTCTATAATTAAAATAAACCTTCAGGATGAAATACAAAACATTAAAAAATCAAACATATATTCTATATTATCAAGGCTTTATTGTAGGTACTGGCTAAAAGGTAGTAATATAATGAGGGTTTATAGCAGCATCAGAGATTTAGGCTTAAAACCCTCATTACCATTTATTGATTTAAAACTCTTTAAATTTTTAGAAACAATGCCGGAGTCTTGGGGGAGAGGTCTCGAAATGAATTCAGTAAAATATCCTCTAAAAAAACTTATAGAAAAAAGACCTGATTTCCCTTATCATATAATATCAAGAACCCCGCACTCATATTTGACAGAAGTATACCCGGATACTCCCCATTTATATCATGTTTATATGTGTAATTCTACGCTTACTGAATATTATAAATCAATATTGGCGGATAAGTCTAAGATGGCCTTTTTAGAGCACCCAATTTTTGACCAAAATTATATAAAAGAAATGAAAGCATCATATCTGTCCAATAAACTTTCTGAAAAAGATGTAGGCCTTTTTCATAATATTATGCAAGTCGCAGTTTTTTTAGATACTTAATAACAAAAGGAGAAGATTCGTGAAAGAATTCCAGATAGGTGATAGAAAAATTAGCCCAAATAAGATTCCTTTTATCATTGCTGAAGCGGGAATTAATCATGAGGGAGATTTCAAAAAAGCGATTCAACTTGTTGATGCTGCAATAGAATCAGGTGCTGACTGTATAAAGTTTCAATGTCATATAACTGAAAAAGAAATGATACCGACTGATATGAAACCTGGTGAAATTTCAGATGAAAGACTTTGGGATATTATTAAAAGGTGCGAGCTTACAGAAGATGAAGAAATTAAGATAATGAACTATTGCGATAAACGAGGTATTCTTTATTTATGTACTCCATTTTCAAAAGAAGCCGCTGATAGATTATTGGCAATGAATGTAGAAGCTTTTAAAATTGGGTCAGGCGAGTGCAACAATATACCTCTGATTGAACATATCGCAAAAATGGGGAAACCTATAATTCTTTCAACAGGTATGAATGATCTTGAATCCATTAAAAAATCTGTTTCAGTTATTAAAAAGGAAAATATTCCTTTAATGCTTATGCATTGTACATCTATGTACCCTACCCCCTATGATAAAGTCAGGTTGCCTGCAATTAAAGAACTTTATGAGGCTTTTGATGTACCTGTCGGACTCAGTGACCATTCAATTGGTATATATACATGTTTAGGGGCAATTCCTTATGGTGCATGCGTATTTGAAAAGCATTTTACTTTAACAAAAGACTGGTCTGGCCCAGATATATCTATTTCTCTTACCCCTAATGAGTTATCTGAACTCGTTAAAGGATCAATGGCTGTTTTTCAGGCTTTAAATGGCAGTAAAAATATACTTCCAGAAGAAAAACCTGTTATTGATTTTGCTTATGCTTCTGTTGTTTCAATTATGCCTATAAAAAAGGGAGAAATATTTTCTTCCAAAAATATTTGGGTCAAAAGACCTGGAACAGGTAGTTTTTTAGCATATGAGATAGACAAAGTTTTAGGTAAAAAAGCAAACAAAAATATTGAAAATAATTCTCAAATACATTTGACTGATATTGAATAGAAAAAGACATGATGAATAATAAAAAAAGAAAAATTGCAATTTATACAGGAAACAGGGCTGAATACGGCCTACAATACCCTATCATTAAAGCTATTGATAGCCACCCGGATTTGGACTACTTTCTTTTAGTATCAGGTGCTCATCTTCAGGAAGAATTTGGAAAAACTGTTGATGAAATATCAAATGATGGCTTTAATGTTTATTCTGAAGTAAAAATTGAAATGCTTGAAGATTCAGTCTTTTCTACTGCAAGGGCAATAGGAACAGGTATTTTAAATTTAGGGCCCATTTTAGAGGAAATTTCTCCAGATTTTCTTGTTGTTTATGCTGATAGATTTGAAGGTTTTTCTGCTGTTATTACAGGAAGTCAAATGAATATCCCTGTTGCTCATATAGAAGGTGGAGATATTACGGAAGGCGGTGCCCTTGATGATTCAGTCAGGCATGCAATGACTAAATTATCTCATATTCACTTTACAACAAACGAAGAAGCTTCAGAGAGAATTCGGCGTTTAGGAGAAGAGCCCTGGAGAATCTTTAATGTTGGTTTTCCCGTGATTGACCTCATAAAAGCAGGTAATTTTTCTACTCCGGATGAAATCGTTAGTCAATTTCAAATAGACATAAACAAACCAATTCTTTTATTCACTCAACATTCTATTACAACAGAAATTGAAAGTGCAGCGGAACAAATTAGACAGTCCCTAAATGCTTTAGAAATTCTTGCAAAAGAAGGTGTACAGGTAATTGTTACGTATCCCAATAATGATGCAGGAGCTAAAAGTATAATACTTGAAATTGAACATCTGAAATCAAAAAATATTTCTAATATTCAAATATATAGAAGCCTTGGTCGTTATAATTATCATGGTTTCTTAAATTTATGTGGAAAAATAACACAGGGCGTTTGTGTAGGCAATTCATCAAGTGGAATTAAAGAGACGCCTGCTTTTGGTTGCCCAACAGTTAATATAGGATCACGCCAAAAAGGCCGATTACGTTCTGTCAATGTTTTGGATGTAGATTATGATACTTCACAAATTATTGAAGCCTGCAAAAAAGCTATTTATGATAAAAAATTTAGACAAATATCAAAAGATTGTGAAAATCCTTATGGTAAAGGAAATGCTGGTAAGCAAATTTCGAATATTTTAGCAACAATAGATCTCAACAATCGATTGTTGCAAAAAAAAATGACACATTAAATAAATGAACACTTATGAAAAATATCAAAAAATTATTATTATTTCCATCTGACTCAATCAGAGTTGCTATAGAAAAGATAGAAAAAGGTTTAGTTCAGATCGCTCTAGTTGTAGATGAAAAAAACAGTTTACTTGGTACTGTTACCGATGGAGATATCAGAAGAGGTATATTAAAAGGAATACCTATTGAAGAAAAAGTTAATAAGATTATGAACAATTCTCCTGTAACGGCCTTAATCTCAGACAATAGTGAAAAAGTATGGATGATGTTTAAGCAGAAAGCAGTAAGGCATATCCCCATTTTGGACGATACAGGTAAGTTAATAGGACTTGAAATATTAGAATCTCGTATAGATCCTCATCCCAATGAAAATATTGTCGTTCTCATGTTAGGAGGTCTTGGTTTAAGATTAAGACCTCTTACTGAAAATTTTCCTAAACCATTACTCAAAGTTGGGAATAAACCCCTTCTTGTTACTATCGTAGAAAATTTTGTAATGCAAGGATTTCATAAATTTTTTTTTTCAGTTAATTATAAATCACACATGATTGAAAATTTTTTTGGTGACGGTTCTAAATTCAATGCTGAGATTAGTTATATCCATGAGGATGATTTTATGGGGACAGCAGGCTCCTTAAAATTGATACCAAAAATTGATTTAAACCCTATTATCGTTATGAATGGAGATATCCTGACAAAAGTTGATTATAATCATTTGCTTGATTTTCATCTTGTAAATAATTCATGTGCAACAATGTGTGTCCGAGAAAATAACTTACAAATTCCTTACGGAGTGGTAGATCTTGAAAACCAAAAAATAAAATCAATTCATGAGAAACCAGTGAAAAACTTTTTTGTGAATGCTGGTATTTATGTATTAAATCCAGAAATAATTAGTTTTATCCCTGAGGGTACAAAATTTGATATGCCTCAATTATTTGAAACCCTCATATCAAAAAATAAAGAGGTTATTGCTTTTCCTATTCGAGAATATTGGATGGATATCGGACAAAAAGATGATTTTAACAAAGCAAACTATGATTTTTTTACCTTTTTTGAGAATAGTTAACGTTTTAAATTCTTGAACCATTAAGGACTTTTTTTATTGATATGTACAATAACAAAAAAATATTAAGCATTATCCCTGCCAGAGGAGGGTCAAAAGGAATTTTTCGAAAAAATATTAAATCGATTGCTGGTAAACCTCTGATCGCGTGGTCAATCATTGAAGGAAATAAATCACAATACACAGACAAAGTCGTTATCTCTTCAGATGACGATGAAATCATCCAGATCGCAGAAAACTATGGTGGAGAAGCTCCTTTTATCAGGCCAAAAGAATTAGCTCAGGATGATACGCCTGGTGTTCTTACCGTTATTCATGCAATAAAAGAGCTGCCGGATTTTGATTATGTCGTTTTACTTCAACCGACATCTCCACTTAGAAATTATAGCGATATTGACCAAAGTATTAAATTTTGTATAGATAATAAAGCGAATTCATGTGTTTCCGTGGTAGAAGCCTCGAAAAGCCCCTTTTTAATGCTAACAATAAACAACGAGAATAGAATGATACCACTTTTAAAGAATGGTTTTATTTTGAGACGTCAGGAACAGTCTAAAGTATACATGTTAAATGGTGCCATATTTATTGCTAAAACCAAATGGTTAATGAAAACAAAAAACTTTATCGATAAAAACACTATAGCTTATATTATGCCTCAAGAAAGATCTATTGATATTGACTCAGAATTTGATATAAAATTATGTGAGTTATTGTTTAAGGAAAACGTAAATGGATAATATTCAAAGAAATTTTAAGTTATACACAGAGTTTTTAGCTAGAATAGAGAAAGAATGTGATACCAGCGCTTTAACTTATAAAAAGCTAAAAATATGGCCATTTATCAGGTTGAAACTTTGGGCTCAGTTATCTCATCCAGAATCTCATTTTATTCATAAAATCAAGTTACCGTTGTTAGATTATAAATATGAATTGCCAGAAAGCGATGCAGCGCTTTTAACTCGTTTAAATAAACCCGATATAACTTTTTTTTCTACACCGGCTGTTAATTTTGAACAGATGAATGGTAAATATTATAACCCTTTTGTTGACCCGATAATAGAATTATTTTACCCGTCTTGTAATTTTCTAAAATTGGAAATGTATTCTACGCAACCTCAAGAAAAAATGATACGCTTTTTTCCGTCAACTATAATAAAATGCTTTCCGACGAATCAACTTGAAATCAATGAGGATATTCCAAATTTCAAAAATTTTTCTGAAACTGTTTTTAAAATTACAAAAATAGAAGTTGAAAAAAGTTTTTGTCAACATTTTGGACACAAAATAGATTTATTACATGAATATTTTATAAACGTTTTATCCTTGATTAATCCAAAAGCTGTTTTACTCGTTTGTTATTATGATTTAACAAGTATGAGCATGATACATGCGTGCAAGGCATTATCAATACCTACGGCAGACATTCAACATGGTATCTGTGGTATCAACCATGGAATGTATACCCATTGGACTAGAATTCCTGAAAATGGATACGATTTACTTCCCGATTATTTCTGGTGTTGGGGGAAAATTTTTCAATCGAGCATAGAAAAATGGCAGCCTGAAGGATGCAAACATCATAGACCGATAGTTGGTGGTAATCTCAGATTTCATAAATGGTTCAATAAAAGTGATCCCATTACGGATGAACATATAGAGAATTTTTACAAGCGTCTACTTCAAAAAAAGAAAGTAATTTTAGTAAGTTTACAAGATGTTATGACGCTTCCAGATTTTTTAATGCAAACTGCAGCCAAAACAGCTCCTTATGATTGGTTTTGGCTATTTAGAATGCATCCTGTTTACAAAAATGAACAGACAACAAATCAACTTAGAGATATTTTTCAAGAATATAAACTATCAAATTGCGAATTTTATTTTGCCACTCAATGTCCATTGTATGGCTTATTAAAAAGAATTCATCACCACATTACTTCCTATTCAGCAGTATTTTATGAAGCGCTTGTATTTAATATACCAACTACAATAATTGATAATGTGGGTAGAGAATTGTTTCAAAATGAGTTAAAAAATGGTTCGTTATATTATGCTGACACAATTGACACTTTATTGACTTCGATTGAACAAGGATCAACTCTTTTTGAAAAAGTGGATCCCTCAGATTATATTGAAACATGTGTTCTAACGACCGAAAAGGCGCTGGAAAATATTACTAACCTAAAATTTCGTAAATTTGGTGAGAGAAAAAATAGCTCACCTCAATTTTCTGACCTCAAATCTGCACTTGATCAAGCCATAACACTTTTTTTTGCGAAAAAATATGACGAGGCCTTTGATATATATGAAAAATTAATTGTTGATTTTCCCAAGAATGCTTTAAATATTTTAAACGTAGCATATAAATTATATGAAATTCTTTCAAACGAAGATCGCTACTGCTTATATCAGTCTCGCTTCTATGATTTTGGAATAATGCCTTATGATAAAGTGTTAGATATCGGAAGTGGCAATATACCATTTAAATATGCTACGCACTTGGCTGATTTGAGTCTTGACGATGGATCCATTGGTAGGGCAAATAGTCAATTCAAATATATCAACGGAAAACAAGTTTTTCAGTGTGATATTGAAAATATGCTATTTAAGGATAATGAATTCGACTTTGTCTACTGCTCTCATGTTCTCGAGCATGTCCAAAATCCTGAAAAAGCATGCAAAGAACTTATTAGAGTTGGAAAAAGAGGTTTTATTGATACACCAACAAAAGGAAAAGATATCTGGTTAAATACAGCAAAAATAAGCAATCATCGCTGGTGGATTGAAAAAATAAATGAAAAATTGATTTTTACCAAGTATAAAAAAAGAGAACTATCCGGATTTGAAAGCAATATTTTGCTAAGTATGCACAGCCAACCTCAAACTCCGAGAGAGAAAGCTTTCTCAGCCTTAATATATTTAAAGGCAGATTTAGTAAATAACATGTTATTATGGGATAGTTCTTTTGAATATGAAGTACGATCATGAATTGAATTTGGCACATATACATGAAAAAATCGCATAGGTCTATAAGTGTTGTTTTTTTTAATTCATCAGAAAAAAGTCTGTGTCCTCTAATTAATAAAAGATGAAAAAAATTGTGTATAAAATAAACAATAAGTTTCCACCAATACTTATTTATCAGATGGGCAAAGTAGGCTCAAAAACTATTATGCGATCACTTGAGGAAACGAATATCCCAAACTTTATTGGCCATGCTCATTCTTTAACATGGATCAATATAACCCAGGATCATTATAAAAATATAGACGTTAGCTATAGAAGATTATTACGCCAAATGATTGACCAGTATAGTGGTTTTATACGATTTAAAGTTATTTCGCTTGTTAGAGACCCTGTTGCTCGTTTTATCTCAAACTTGTTTCAACATTATAAAAACTATATACCAAATTTAAAAAATATTGATGAAGAAACAGCGATCCGTGAGATTATATTCTGTCTCTTGAAAAATTTTGCCGAATTTGATGAACAAAATGATTATGTATGCAATTGGTTTGATTTTCATTTTAGAGATGTTTTTACTTTTGATGTGTACTCTGTTAAGTTTAATAGATTAAACGGTTATCAGATATATTCAACAAAATTTTCGGATATTTTAATTATACGATTAGAAGATTTGAGAAGATGCCATCAACAAGCATTTTATGAATTTCTTGGTCTCCCTAATTTTTCACTATTTTCCGATAATATTGGAGCCAAAAAATGGTATGCTAATTTGTATGAGAAAACTTTGTCTCAGATCAGAATTCCTGAGCATTATTTAGACATAATTTATGCTTCTCGATATTCGCAGCACTTCTATACAGAAAAAGAATTATTAAGTTTTAAAATGAAATGGATTAATCGTGCTTCAAAAATTCTAAAAAGCAATCCATTTAATGAAACTGTGGCGCCAGAAAATGAATTCTGTAAAGGTACTCCTATGTATCAATCAATAAAACCAAATGTAGAGCTAAAGAGTATAAAATTGAATGATCACGAGGGCAGCATTCAAAAAAAAAACGTGTCCAAAAATATAAGAAAAATTTATTTAAGTAATGGCAAGCAGTGTTTATTTTTTAGAACCCTTAAAGATAAAGTCAATATTATTGAAAAGATAAAAGAAACTCATCCTCATGTCGTTTGTTTTAATGTTGTGACCTTGGAAGCTACCGATAAATTACTATCAACGATCCGTCCTTTCTCACAAATGATTATAGGGATAATTAATACTATATCATTTCCGAAAATTTCGACGAAAGAGTTTGACATAATATTTACCACATTGCCAAATTTTATTGTCAATTTTCGTAATGCTGGAATAAGTACATATCTTCTTCACAACTCCTTTGATGAAAATTTACTCTTTTCTGAAAATAAAAATCAAAAAAGAGTTTACCCTGTTTCATTTATTGGAAATATGAATATAATATCAGAAAAGTCCAAATTTTTTTTTGAAATAATTTCTGAACATATTTCAATTGATTTTTGGGGAAATTCTATTTTAACCTTGCCTGATACTTCTGCTTTACTGCCTAAATACCATGGAAAAGTATCTAAAACAGAACGAATTTCTGTTTTATGCAAATCTCAAATAACCATAAATCCTTACATTGATGAATATTACAACAAACGCCTCTTCGAAGCAACCGGATGCGGCACCCTACTCATCACCGAATTTCAGGATTACCTTGTTAACTTATTCGAAATAGGCAAAGAAATCGTCGTATACAGAAATATGGAAGAATGCATCGATCTTATCAAATATTACCTCAATCACCCTAATGAAGCCCAAAAAATTGCAAAAGCCGGCCAGAAACGCACATTAAAAGACCACACATGCGACATTCGAATGAAACAAACAGCAGAAATCCTGGAAAGACATTTAAGATATAAAAAAGAAAAAGATCGTCTGTCTTTTCCCAAAAACATATCTACCTCTTTTAAAGCAATTCATAAAAGTCAGATAGACGTTAGACTGACAAAATCCTGGCAAAACGAAACAATACCATCAAAACAAAGAGGATTGACTCAAGCAGAATTAAACCAGATGTATCAAGGAAAGCCACCTGTTGTTTATCAAGCGCTTTCAGCCGCCTTGTTTCCAATAATCAAATCCGATTCATCAATACTGGAAATTGGCTGCTCAACAGGATATTATTATGAAAGTCTTGAATACCTGCTAAATATGCGAATAAATTACACCGGTGGAGATTACTCGTTACCGATGATTCAAATGGCAAAAGATTATTATCCGCATATTCCTTTTCATGTGTTTGATGGTGCATATTTGCCTTACCCTAATCAATCATTTTCTATTGTCATTTCTTCCTGCATACTTCTCCACACGCCAAATTATCAGCAGCATATTTATGAAACGGCTCGTGTTTCAAATGATTACCTCGTTGCACATCGGACACCAATATGCAGAAAAAAAGCAACGTCATATTATACAAAGTATGCGTATGATGTTGAAACTGTCGAGTTGATTTTTAACGAAAATGAATTTATTGCAGAGTTTCAAAAGAATGGATTTGATATTAAAAATGGTGTCGTTCTGTTAGAAGATGTCAAGAATGATAATTATAATATAACGTACATTTTTAAACGAACAAAAAAGACAAATTAATATTTTTAGTTATTTGAGAGTTGCAATACAAATACAATAAAATACCCACCACCAGCATAATTTATTATCCCTCAAATCCAGTCGCTCGCATAAAGGATATTCATGAACTCCCAAAAAATCACAAAAAAATTGCTCAAACTATCACTGATTACCACTGTCTCCATATCCCTTGCAGCACTGACAGCGATAGTCTGTTTTATTCATTATCTGGAGTCCAATCATGCCCTAAAAAAACTTGAATCAATTTTAAATCGCCATATCCCCGGAGAAATACATTGTCAAAAAATTTCCATCAATGTTTGGAAACCTGGAATTGATCTTCATCATGTGCTGATACAATCAAAAAATCAAATTCCTATTACAGGGTGTGAAAGGCTTCGATTAGAGCTTTCTTTATCTCAACTATTGTCAGCACCCATTAAAATAAAACGATTTAGTTTGTTTCGTCCGTGGTTGTTTCTTCCTGTCAGTCAAAGCCAACCATTAAATTTTAAACGCCTTGCTCCTTTTTTTTCTTTGATTGATCAATTAACACAGCAACGGCTACTTCCTGCTTATCATACAGAAAATTCATCGTCTTTGGTTGTCGATGCACTGGAAATAATCGATGGAACGATTTATTTTTCTCAGGATTCGCATCAAGAGGCCTTTTGTTTTGAACAGATCAACATTACTGCCCACAAGGATCAACTGGATCTTAAGGGCAATTTGAGCTATGCGGTATCTCCTTCTTCCCACTTGCAAATGCTTCAATTGAAAACAACAGGTATCTACTCTCAAGAAACAATGGCGCAAACATTGATAGATTTAATGTCATCAAATACTCCTGACATTTTCTATGAAAGAGTTGAAAAAATTCAGAAACAACTTCGATTTCAAACGCAAGGACAAATAAACCTTGTTGATGCGCTGTTTAAACACATGGACGCCATTTCCAAAGAAATTACTGGAAACATTCAAGGATATTTTGATCTGAATGCTCTTTCAAAACATCCCAAAATAGATTTGTCACTGGATTATTCCGGCGGAAACATTCATGATATTCACGTCAAGAACATTTCTGTACGTGCAAATGCTTCAGATCAAATGATTACTGTGAATCGTATGAATCTACAAACCCAATCAGGAGATATTGATATTCAAGGCTTGATTGATTTGAGACGTCTATTGTCAGATGGATTATTTCCGAAAAAAGAAAATTGGGACCAATTATCATACCAGTTTATCATTGATGCGCAAAAAATTTCATTGAAACCTTTTTTTCAAGGAATTGCTTCCGAGAGTTTAATCAGTGCCCGAATAAATCTGAAAGGACATGGGATTGACGTTGATTCATTGTCCTCAGACATCACTATTGATGCAACGACAACGCTGCCCCCAAAGTTTCATATTCAACCGGAGACTCCTTTAAATATGCAGGCAACTGTCCATATTGAATCCGATTCTCTAACAATCGTATCTTTATCAGCAAAAACAGAAGGGTTCTCTTTGACAGGTCAGGGGAATATGACTCTCTTTTCCGAACCTGATGGTCAGCTTTCAGTGAATATGACATCTTCCGGAAAATGGTTGAAGGTTTTTAAGCTGCCTGTCTTAACGGGTGAGATACATACCTCTTTAACAATTGATAAACATCCTGCTGAAACAAAGGCCAGTATTCATTTAGTTGCTAATGAATTATCTTTGAAGGATTATCTTCTGGGAAATTTTGTTGCAGACGCCAGTATGTCATCAAAAGGAAGAATCACCATTGATCGTGCTATAGTGTCTCAATCTTCATCACACATTGAAACCAACGGTTTCGTTGAATGGAAAGATCTATCTTCATGCATGACACATCCACCTGAAAAGTATTCCCTTTCAATTCATTCCAATGACATTCAGATAAATACGATTCATCCGGCATTATCCGGTACCTTGACGGTCAATGGTCAAGCAAAAGGATCGGGCCGTTCTCCTGAAGGTGATCTATATATCAATGGCACATCGTTGAATCTTTTTGGGCAAAAAATTTTGTCGGCTCGAATTCCTGTCCACCTGTCAGAGCAAAAATTATGTTTGGATTCAGGGGAGGTTGAATTTTCTGCAAAAGAACGAATCGTCATTCAAGGGTGTATTGATAAAGGGCAGAATTTTCATCTTAACGTTGATTCTGAGCCACTGGCATTTTCTCATATAAAAGGGTGTATACCAGAATTATCAGGAAACATCCGTTTGAAAATCGATGGTAATGGACATCTTAAGCATCCCCAGCTGAAAGGTGAGATTGTGGCATCATCCATTTTCTTTAAAGGTCAACCACTGCCAGAATCAATCTTTCATATCTCCTCTGAAAAGGATTATCTGACAATCAATGGAAAATCAATCTTGGAGTTTTATGGGAAATACCACATGAGCAAGCATGATTTTAAAATTAGCGCTCAGGCTCACAAAATGAAACTCTCGCCAATTTTGACATGCGCAGGTTTTTCAAAAATAGATGGCGTTTTATCCGGTGAATTTCAAATGAACGGTGATTTGAACAATATCCGAAATACAAATACCCATTTGAGAATTGATCAGGCAATCGTGATATTTCATGATCGTCCTGTGGCGTGGATGAACGATATAAGTATCTCCATCGATCATCGAAAATTGACATCATCCAATTATACAATTCATTTCCCAAATGGCGGTTTTTGCAAAGGTTCTGCTACTGGACTATTTCCAGATGGAACGACGATCAACATCAATTCAAAAATTCCTTTAAAAGCCTTTTCAGCAGTGATTGATAATATTGGAGATATTCAAGGAGACATGTTTGTCAAGGGCAGTTTAAGCAATATTTTTAATGACCCAACATTTGAAGGGCAAGTCAGAATTGCTGATGGCAATTATGTGTTACCCTGGAACAATCAGAGGTTTCATCATATTCAAGGAATTCTGGATGCCAGTCATCATCTTTTTGCTTTGAAACAGTTTTCATTTGGCGTGGATGAGGGAAAATGCGATATACAGGGTAAAGTCATTCTTTCAAATAGAAAACCGACACATATTAATCTGAACGTTTCTGCATCTGCCTTACCGGTTCACATTCCGGATTGTGCGGATATTTTACTGAATGCAAATTTGAATTTTGAACAAAACTATCGACAATCGCGACTGAACGGTTCTTTGGAATTTTTAGAAACGTTATATTATCAGGAATTAAATGTGAATCAACTGTTGCTTGAACGTATACAGCAAACACGTCGGCCAAAATTATTTGACACTGCATGCAGGACATTTCCAGGCATATGCAATACAAAATTAGATGTAAGTATTCAATCCCGCCAGCCTTTGGTGGCAGATAATGATTTGGCCTATTTAGAAATACATCCGGATTTAAATATTCGTGGAACCCTTTTCAATCCAGTTGTTCTGGGAAGAGCTGAAATTGTCACCGGTGAAATCAATTATTTAAGCAAAAATTTTATTTTGGAAAAAGGATTGATTGATTTTATCAATCCCTATCGCACAGAACCCGTGCTTGATATTGAAAGTAATGTTGATATTCGAGACTGGCAAATTTCTCTGGATGTTCTTGGAAAGCTGAATGAACTTCAAGTGAAACTCCGCTCGACACCTTCAGAAGAACATGCGGACATTATATCCATATTGCTTTTTGGAAAACCTGCCGACCGATTGTTCGCGCCCAGCAGCGGCCCTTATAAATCCAACCAACAAATGATTGCGGAACTACTTTCCAGTGCATTTGAAAAAGATATCAAACAAACAACCGGATTGGATACCTTCAAACTGGAAGCCCTGGAACATGAAACCATCGAAGAAAACCAGACAGATGATTACAGAGTAACCTTAGGAAAAGAACTTTCGCGTCGAATGTCAGTCACTTATGCATTTGAAACCCGAAACGGGCAACTGATTCACCACACGGTTGCCGATTATAAAATCTTGGAAAATTTGATGCTTAGAGGTATGCAGGATACATTGGGTACCTATGGTGGAGAGTTACTGTTTCGTATGGAATTTCGTCAGATGCCAGGCGGGGACTGGAGGCATATCTTCACTTATCAATAGTCCCCCAGAACTCCCCGTTACATCCCATAAGATGTAGCAATAAAAAAGCTTAAAGCTGAGCAACGTGCGAAGGATAAAGCGTTGAAAGCTAAGGATGAAGCTGAAAAAAAATTCAATGTCTATGTCAAATAATTAATAAACAAGCCATCTGATGGTTAAGCCGTTTGCTCGTGATACCGAAAAACAAGAGGTTAATTCTTCAAGGACAACAAAAAAATGATCACTGGAAAAAAATACAACAGCGAACACGTCTCTCCACCCTATGATGCTATTGTCATTGGCTCAGGGATGGGGGGTATGACTACTGCTGCCATCTTGTCCCGATTGGGACACAAGGTACTGGTGCTGGAACAGCACTATACCGCAGGTGGTTTTACACATACGTTCAAGCATAAAGGTTATGAATTTGATGTTGGTCTTCACTATGTTGGAGAAGTCGGGCAGGCGTTTTCGCCAGTGCGATTGCTCTTTGATTTTATTACAAAAAAACAACTTAAATGGCATCGAACCGATGATCTGTATGATCGATTTTTTTTTAAACAGGAAATGTATGAATTTGTTTCCGGAAAATCCCAGTTCACCGATAGAATGTTTCACTATTTTCCAGATGACAAAGAGGCGATTTTGCAATATCTGACCTTGCTGGATCGCGTACATAATCTTTCCGGACCTTATTTTATGGAACGAGCCATGCCTTTCTGGCTTGGCTCGATGTTCAATTTAATCACTGAACCTTTGTGCAAGCCATACTTTGAACAGACAGTCAAGACTGTTTTAGACAGTCTGACATCCAATCAAAAATTACAAAGTGTTCTCGCAGGCCAAATGGGCACTTATGGATTGCCGCCATTGCAATCGAGCTTTGGTATTCATGCCCTGGTTGCCAGCCATTTTCTTGAAGGTGCTTATTTTCCAATTGGTGGTTCTTCAAGAATTGCTGAAACCATCCAACCGGTTATTGAACAGTCTGGTGGTGCCATGTTGACACAGGCCAAAGTGGATCGAATTTTAGTTCATAATGGCCGTGTAAGGGGGGTAAAACTTGAAAATGGAGATGAAATTGAAGCTAAAACGGTTGTCAGCAGTATTGGTATTGCAAATACATGCCGCCAATTGCTTGCACACGAGAGCCAACAGGCATACATGAACCGAATACTAGAAAAAACGTCTCCGGCGTGTGGGCACCTTTGCCTTTTTATTGGTTTAAAAGAATCGGCTAAATCTTTGGGACTGAAACAAACCAATCTTTGGCTTTATCCAGATTATGATCATGATCTCAATTATGCACGAGCGTTGTCTGAAGGGCCGAATTCATTCCCGGGTTTGTTTATATCCTTTCCTTCCACCAAAGATCCTGAATGGGAAATGCGTTATCCGGAAAAATCGACCATTCAGGTGATTTCTTTTGCCCCCTTTGAATGGTTTCAAAAATGGGATCACACAAGCTGGCGAAAGCGCGGAGATGACTACGAGGCATTGAAACAAAAATTAACCGAACAGATGTTAAGCCGTCTGTATCAACATGTCCCTCAGATTAAAAATAAAATTGATTATATGTCCTTATCGACCCCATTGACAACCCGACATTTCTGCAATTACCAGAAAGGTGAAATATATGGGCTTGCCCATACACCTGAACGGTTTCAACAAAAAGAATTGCGCGCATATACATCAATCAAAGGGCTTTTTCTCAGCGGACAAGATATTGTTGCGTGTGGTATTGCGGGTGCTATGATGACAGGTGCTGTAACAGCCGCTGCAATGATTGGCCCCTTGTTAACAGAGAAGGTGTTCAAGAAGATTGGACGATTAAAACCGCTTGCGTTGTCCGACTGAATAGGCTATTCTACTGACATTAATTTTTCTTGAGGGTCGTATGCTCATTAAACGTTCTATCGGTGATAGCGTTGACTGTGCATACGACCTTGTTATTCTGTGATAACTAACCCAATTTTTAAAATAATATCGTAAAAGGGGAGTGTAACGTGTTTGGAATAGGTATGCCAGAATTGGTTATCATTTTAGTGATTGTTTTGGTCGTGTTTGGCGCAGGAAAATTGCCTGAAATTGGTTCAGGTATTGGAAAGGCAATTCGAAATTTTAAACAGGCCACGAATACTGAAATACAAAACTCAGAAACAGATCGAATCGAAAATTCGAGAACAGTTTCTTAACCCTAAAAATCCCTCTAAAGAACGGATACTCTTCATCATGGATTGTATCCGTTTTTTTTATTGATCTGCGCGATGTCCATCCATTGCCTGAAAGATTGTTTTGCGACCCCGTGTGATAACTGTCCGATGGTCCATCAACGGCAAGGCTATAAAACGAACCATACCTGGAAAAGACTCTGCTAATTGTTTTCCCATTTCTATTGGCACGACAGCATCATTGTTTCCATGAATCAAAAAAATAATGGGTTGCGGCGATTGTTGCGATAGCTCCAGGAGTCGGTCATGATTGTCTAATCGATGACTCAATGCATAGGACATGGGAAATCCTACAACACGTTTGGCCATGTCTTCAAGGCTTGTAAATGGAGCAAGAAGTACGACACGTTTACACGGATGCCTTGAAGCAAACTCCAAGGCAATCGCTGCACCCAGCGAATGTCCCAATACATTCAATTGAGATTCTGATTTCATGTTGAGTCCAGTATACCGTTCATATAAAGTTTCAAGGGCTTTGTCGGCAGATTTTCGAATGCGGTTCGGACTTGCTTTTCCCTCACACCTTCCGTAGCCAGGATAATCAATCATCAAAAAAGCGGAATGGATGTCTGAATAATTATCCAGTAGGCGATCAAACCAATCCATTGCCAGTGATGAATTGCCAGAGAAAAGAACCCATAATTTTTTTGAAGGGATGCTGGATTGGCCCTTGTAAAAATATGCTGTCTGATTTCCCTGGTCTGTCTCATATTCAATGGGAATAACACGGGATAGTTGCTTTTGATAGGATTGTCCATAGGGTTTGGGGTGATAGATCATACGCTGCTGAAATTCAAGATATGCATATATAATCATTCCCAGGACAAGGCATAAACTGAAAATTTTTAATACATTTGATAATACGCTCATAGAATGTCTCTTTCATAAAAAACTTGACAAATAAATGATCTCAGACTAGAAAAATGATACTTTTTTCAATTGCATACCATTGCTTATACAAAGGATTGAACAATGTCAAAAAAAAATATATCATTTTTTTTATTGATCAACGGGATTATTCTGTCATTTCTTATTTTGGGACTGTCGCTCGTGTCAATGGCTGAAATCAAAACCGATTCATCGTTGGGCGCGATAAAACTCGTTGAAGCGACAAACACTGTTTATGCGATTGATGCCAGTTTGGGAGTACAAAAGGATGCCAATCTTTTTCATAGTTTTGAAACATTTAACATCGAATCCGGAATGACTGCATTATTTACAGGCCCTTCAAATATTCAGGCCATTATTTCCCGAGTGACCGGTGGCAATCCCTCTTACATCGATGGGACCATTCAATCAACGATACATGGCGCAGATGTATTTCTGATCAATCCCCAGGGAATTATATTTGGCGAATCAGCGCATCTGAATATCGATGGATCCTTTTATGCGAGTACCGCAGATTATTTACAGATGGGTGAAACCGAGCGGTTTTTATCAGGCTCTCCAGACACCAGCGGTCTGGTGACGTCCTCACCCCAAAGTTTTGGATTCCTCGATGCCAATATTGCCCCCATTGAAATTCATGGTGCTGGAAAATTACCCACTGATGAATTGAATTCAGACACAGCGCTTAACAATGGATTTGGTGTTAGCGGAAATAATCATTTGTGCATTATTGGCGGCAAAATAACCATTGATCAGGGAGCGATTTTAACCATCAATGATGCGCCAGAAACACAGACAACCCCTGATATCGAACAATCCTCAAAAGGATCCATTCAGTTGATTAGTATCAAAAGTGCATCAGATATCCCTTTTCACGATCATATCCTGGATTATTCCCAGATTAAAATATTTGACGATATTCTTGTAGGTAACGCTGCTAAACTGGATGTTAGCGGTCAAACCACAGGCTCCATGAGACTTGTTGGACAAAATATCATGTTTGATCACAGCATCTGTTCTATAGAGAATTTGGGAAATGTAAATGGTAAAACCATAGAAATTATTGGAGAAAATATTTCACTGATCAACGAGGCAAAAATTTCTTCAACAACCCTCTCGAACGCTGATGCAGCTTCAATGAATCTCTCTGCTCGGGCAGATGTAACCCTTACGGGTCTATTCACAACCATCGTATCCACTTCAGATGAAAACAATGACCTGCTTAAAGGGCGTACGGCAAACATTTCTATTGTTGCACAAAATATTTATATTAATGATGGCGCAGAAATTAAGAATAGAACTTTTGGCCTGGGCGATTGTCGAAATATTACCCTTGATGCACAAGAAACCATTGCCCTGTCAAGCAAAAACAAGCAATTTGATGCCTCTCGTATTTTTTTAGATTCGTATCGACAAGACGCTGAATCTGGAAACTCGGGGAATATGCTGTTAAAAGCAAAAAATATCGATCTTTCTGAAGGAGCAACACTTTCTGCAAGTACACGTGGTTCAGGTCAGGGTGGGAATATTACGCTTGATGCCCGGGAGAATGTTCATTTTTATGGATATTGGACTTCATCAACGACTCAATCCCCCCAAAGTGGATGCAGAATTTATGTGAGAACCTATGGTAGGCTGGATAAAGCGGGCCATTCCGGTAGTGTTTCAATCAAAGCCAAAAATATTACAATGGAAGATGGTGCCAGTATAAAAGCGGAAACATCCAGCACAGGAAAAGGTGGAGATGTTACCATGATTGCAGAAGAAACGATTCTTGTTCAAGGCGAAAATCTTCAGCCGGTACCCAGTGTTATCGACCTGTCATGTGTTTCTTATCGAAACAACAATGGCTCTGGAAAAGCAGGGGATCTTCATATGACTGCAAAAAATATCTCCATTAAAGATGGTGCATGGATAAACACTCGGACAGAATCTTTGGGTGATGCCGGAAATATTTGGATAAAAGCAAGTCAAAAACTTGAAGTGTCAGGAGAAGGCGGGCCTTACAAACAGTCTATGGATATGAGAAAAGACACATTAACCAGTGCCATTGTTTCGTCTACCACAAAAGAAAGTCAAGGCAATGGAGGAAATATTGATATTCAGGCAGGAAATTTGTTGCTTTCTGGGGGCACTTATATACAAACCGGTACAAAATCTATTGGTCATGCCGGCACTATCACTATTCATGACACTGATACCATTACATTGATGGGTATCAGTAGTGATAAATCAAGCAGTTATATTGAAAGCAATACCCATGCTGAAGCTGATTTCAAAGAGGAAACAACAGGAAATGGTGGGACAATAGCCATCAACGCCAATCACATGAATTTATTCGATGGTGCTCGTATCAGTACCAGCGCCATTGCTTTACAAAAATTGACTGGAAATGCTGGAGATATTGATATTAAATTGACAGGGACGCTTCAGATGTCAGGTCAAAATTTGCTGACATCTGATTTTTTGGGGCAGGGATCGGGCATTTATGCCCGCTCCAAACAAGAAAATCAGGCGCAAGCAGGAGCTGCTGGAAAAATTAATATCACCGCTGATAGCATTTTTATGAATGATAATTCTCTCATCTCAACCAGTACCAATGGGATAAAGAATGCCGGTAATATTGACATTCAAACATTGCGATCGATTCATATAACGCATTCGAACATTGTGTCGGAAAGTATGATGTCTGTTATCAACGAACAAAATGGAGGCGCTGCCGGAACCATTACCATTCAGGCAGAACGAGATATTCAACTGTTTCAGTTCGCTCGTATTTCTACAGATGCAGTATCTTCAGGCGGTGGAAAAATTAACCTCAATGGTGGAAATGCTTTGACCCTTTTAAATAGTAAAATTACAACCAATGTCAATCAGGGTGAGGGCAATGGGGGGGATATCAACATTCGTAACGAATTTACTATCATGAATCATGGGATTATCTCTGCAAATGCTGATGGTGGTGATGGTGGTGCAATATTTATTTATACGCGCAATTTAATTCAATCAACAGATAGCCAGATCGAAGCCACATCAAAACGAGGAAATGATGGTACTGTGGAAATTCAAACCCCTGACATGGATATGAGTGAAAACTTGTTAAATCTTTCTGGAAATTTTTTAAATACAGTCAATGTCGTAAAAACATTATGCGAAAATATCAATGGGCGGGATGCGATTCACCTGGTTATCAATAAACCCTACGCGCTTCCGGATTCATCAAACGCCTGGTATAACTTTTCAACATCCGAGCCCCTCCGTTTGCTCACAAAAGCTCATCTGGATGAACTGGATTCATTTGATCATCTCTCCGATGCTTTTTCTGAAAATGTTTTATATCAGCTAAACAGGTAACAAATAAATGAATATGTATTATCCATTTCAACAGCCATTCATTAGAAATCTGTTATTCAGACATTTTTCTTTTTTTTTCATGACACTCGTTTTTTTTTCTGCAAGCGCACAGGCTTTGGAAAAATCTTGGTTAACGGACGTGGATCATTTCATTCAAAAAGGCCAGTATGCTGCTGCTGTTCAGACGATTGATGCTATTTCAAAAGATATTTCTGCAACATCTGCTGATTATATAAAAGCTCAAATTCTGAAAGCCAACACACTCAAGTCAATGGGCCGCAACAAACTGGCCCAGTCCATTTTGGACCCCCTGCTTCCAATGATTGAAAAAGACTGCTCGCCAGAGCTATCTGTTCGATATTATAATATTCTGGGGAACCTCCTTGTCTCTTTTTCACAGCCTGAAAAAGCATCAGATAATTATAAAAAAGCCTTAACAGCTGCTAAACACTCTGAAAATTTACTACTTGTGTGTGAAGTGCTTAATGAGATCGGATTGTTGCATTATATTTATTCTGACCAACCTGGATACACCATCAAAGCCATTGAAACTTTTGAACAAGCAATCAAGTATTCAGAGAGCATTCAAAAAGTTACTAAGGATCATCACTGGTTTCATGCGCAACTCCTGATTAACCTGGCCCGAACATTTATGACACCACTATTTCATATCCAAAAAAGTGAGCGGATTAAACGGATTGACAAAGCATTTCAATATGTTTCAGATTTTCCAAACACCTATAAAAAAGCCAGCCAACTGTTAAGTATCGCAGCGCTTTACGAACAAACCGCACAGAATGATAAAAAATCATTTGATAAATATATCAAACGTGCCTACCAAGTTTATCATCGTATTTCAGACATGAATCAAACGATCAATGATGATCGCCTGACATCGCGGGTCTCTTTCCGCCTGGGAACACTGTACGAACAAACCAACCAGATTGACGATGCGATTTCCTTGACACAAAAAAGTATTTTTTATGCTCAAAAAATTCAAGCAGCGCATTTATTATATGAAGCTCACTGGCAACTCGGCCGACTTTATAAAACAAAAGGCAAACCAGCTATTGCTATTGCGCAATATGAAAAAGCCATTGATATTCTTTCTCCCATTCGTCAGCAAATTTATAACAGCGATGTCACCTCAAAAAATGTGTTTGACCGGAAGATCAAGCCTGTATACCTTGAACTGGCTGAAATTTTTTTTGAGAAAGCTTCCGCTCAAACCCAACCTGAAAAATATGATGCATCTATTCGTCAGGCCTGGAAAACAATGGATAAAGTTAAAATGGCAGAGCTGGAAGATATCTTCCATGATGAATGTGTCAGTAACAAGAAGGAAAATTACCTTGAACTGGGGCATACTCTCGGTCCTGTCGCTGTCATATATGTGATTCCATTTAAGACACAGCCTGGTTTGATGATTTCTTTGCCCGATGGTTTCAAGAGTTTTCGTCTAAATGTTGATACGCCTACATTGAATAAAACCATTACGCAGCTTCGTGAAGCTATTCGTCAATTTGAAGATTTTGAATCCCATGCCTCACAGCTTTATAATTGGATCATTGCCCCTATATATACAGAATTAAAACGCCAAAAGATTGAAACTTTAGCCATTGCATCTGATGGTGCTTTACGCTTACTTCCATTTTCTGTTTTTTTAACGCCTGACGAAACATTTTTAATTGAAGAATTTGAAATTGTTACCATTCCAGCACTTCATCTGACACGAACAGCATCAACCAACCGAGAGTCTCCGAATATTCTGCTGTGTGGAATATCTAATGAACGGGTTATCGGCAAAATATTTTTTTCTGCTCTTCCCCGAGTTGTAAAAGAATTAGAAGAGATTCAAAAAATTGTTCCTGGTGAAATTTTGCTCAATGAAGCTTTTTCGCCATCAAGCATCGCCAACGTGTTACCTCAAAAAAAGTATACGATCATTCACATGGCAACGCACGGTGAATTTGGGGGAATTCCAGAAAAGACATTTCTTTTGACCCATGACCAACGCTTGACCATGAACAGTCTGGAAAATTTGTTCAAACAAAGCTCTACATCCGTTGATCTTTTAACCCTGAGTGCCTGTCAAACAGCATTGGGAGATGAACGGGCGGCCTTTGGCCTTGCGGGTGTAGCTGTTAAAGCGGGTGCAAACTGTGCCATCGCGACACTCTGGTCTGTCGATGATTATGCCTCACAAAAAATTATCACTGCTTTTTATCGAAATGCGTATAATGAAAAAATGTCCAAAGCAAAAGCCCTTCAACAAGCACAAATCAGTTTGATTGAAAAAGGACAATTCTGGCAACCCTCATTTTGGGCAGCATTTTTATTGATTGGAAATTGGTATTAGGGAATACTTTAATTCCCTTAATTCTATACCCAGTCTTCCCATCCTCAAAAAAATTTTTTCTCCAGTGAAAGAAAACAATCCCCCTATTGTATAAATAAAACAGAACACCAACAAAGAGGTTTTTCATGAAACATATATACATTCTTTTGTTTGTTCATTGTTTTTTTGTGCTGCCCGTTTTAGGCGCTCAACTTCAGATCAATTCACAAACAGCAAAACTCGGTGATACAGTGATATTTACAGTCTTTATTCATAATGCTCCTGACCCTGTTGATGCCTTTGGCTTTGAAATTGTTTACGATCCTTCTGTTATCATTTTTCAGTCAGGTGCTACACAACGCGGTGCATTGATTTCAAACGGGTTTCAGTTCTTTCGGGCCAATAATGTCAGTATCGGCCGGATTCGCATTGGCGGGCTTGAAAGTGGTGATCAACATATTGTACAGGGAGCGACGGGAACGCTTGTCATGATTCCTTTCAATGTCATTGGAGAAAATTCTACGTCGGTATCATTGGAAAACTTAAAAGATGATTTTAAAACCTGGACCATTCAAAATGGTCAACTCATTGTTCAAACAGATGAAACCTCAACTGAAGAAACATCCGACCCAAATGATATGATTGTTCAAACAGATGAAACCTCAACTGAAGAAACATCCGACCTAAATGATACGATTGAAAATCAGTCAACAGTATCAGAAAACCAGAATATTTCTTCTGACTTGATAGAATCAACAGAAAGCCAGACAGATATGAATGTATCCACTGTTTATCACAACGCGTCAGAGGATTTATCAATAAAAAAATCAATTCCTGAGCTGAATCAGATGGTTCATAGTGATGGCACCAGATTCAAACACGATGCCATGAATGAATCTTCTCAAAACCAACAATATCATGGGAAAACCAGTATTCAAAAATCGAAAGAAACAATGCCTCAGATAAATAAGTATATAGAATATCAACAAAATGATTCAATTCAAAGCAATCCTGAAAATACACGGCCAGCAGTGAACAAGACATCCAATGTTCATAATGTTTCAAATGACCGTTCAGATCCTGTTGATTGGGGAACAAGGGTATCATCGAGAATATCCGAAAGCAATGATTCAAGAACCGCCAATGTGCATCAAAGAATAAGTTCTCATACACCTGACATATTGATCGTGTTGGTTGTCCTTATGCTAATTGTTCAACTGGGCATATTGGCGGTGCTATGTTTAATTTATCGGAGAGGCCTAACGCTCTCGAGCAAAAGAAAAGGAGGTGAAAAAAACAGCGCGTCGGTTGAGTGATAAAAGCACCGACCCAAAGTATTCAATTTTATAAAGGGCAACACGTTTTACTTTGAGCCGGGCCTTTTTTTCTATTCCACAAATTTTTTGAATATGCAATCTTTATTACTTTAAAGGAGGTAACAATGAAAAAATCCATGTTTATTTTTTGTCTTTTCGTACTACTTTATTTTGGCATCCCTGTCATGTTAATCTTTGCGGATGATTACACACCTGTCAACCATCCACCGGTAGCACAGGACATATCATTCACCACAGAAAAAAATACATCCATTACCTTTGTCTTACAAGCAACAGATGAAGATGGTGATGCATTGACACTTACTCTTCAACCGCCAGAGAATGGCACAGCAGTGATGACTGCTGATAACGAAGGTGTCTTTTCACCAGCGGATGGATTTATCGGAACAATTATTTTTGGGTATTCGGTCAGTGATGGTTACACAGTGTCTGTAGCGATGATTACAGCCACAGTCATTGATTCAGGTATTGTCGAGGCTTGTGTGGAGGATGATTCCGGTCAATTGGATATTGCTGGAAGCATGGGGACTCCTGGCGGTCTGGTGAAAGTACCTGTCAGGATTAATCGAGCCCCCAATGGTATCAGTTCTTTTGGTTTTGAAATTGTTTATGATACTGAAATGCTATCTTATAAAAGTTATGAAAAGGGCGCTCTTGTTGAAAATTTTGATTATTTTGATGCACGCCTGATTTCAGAAGGTCTTATTCGATGTGGGGGAGCGAAAAATAATGGCATTATGAGTGGTGCCAGCGGTTCTGTTTTGTTCCTGGAATTTGAAATTAAACAAATTGAACCCGCAACTCAACTAACCATTCAAGAACTTAAAGATGATATGTCTGGATGGCGTGTTTCATCCGGTTGTTTTCAAGGGGGATGTAATGGTGATATCAATGCTGATGGTGAAATTACACCGATGGATGCATTGAATTCTTTTGAAAAATATTTGGGGATCTGCCCGACATCCAGCAACCTTGCCTGTGAAGATGTTTGTGCTGATGTCAACAAAGATGGCGATTCAACACCGGCAGATACACTGTGTATTTTTCAATATTATCTGGGGCTTCCCAATTGTCTGGATGAAAACAGCGCAGCCCCTGAAGCTGTGGCCAGTGCATACCCCACCAGTGGAACAGCACCTTTGACAGTGATGTTTACGGCTCAGTATGATGTCAGTCTTGATGGCAACCGATTGAAATATGAATGGGATTTTCAAAATGATGGTCAGTTCGATGCTGATGGCAGCGAAGTTTCTTTCACTTACTCTCAACAAGGCACTTACATTGCTGTTCTTCAAGTCACTGATCAGAATGGTCTGACAGATACTGATGAAATTACCATTGTGGTTAAACCGGGAACCAGTGAGGAAAAAACAGTTACAATTATTGCGTCTCCGTTTGAAGGAAAGGCACCACTTCACGTTTATTTTATTGCCGATGATCATACGAGTCCCATTTATTTGACACAGGAAAATGTCAGTGGCGAAGATGATACCCTTTCAGCACACCATGATTGGAACATCATGCCACCGGTACAAACGAAATTTGATTGGGATTTTGATCAGGATGGTAAGACTGATGCACGGGGAAAAGAAGCATTCTGGTATTTTAGAGAAAAAGGTGAATATCTGGTAAAAGTAAAAGCCACTTATGAAGATGGTACAGTTGCAATCGGTGAGACAATTATCTATGTGGATGAACCAGAGGCGTATGTCCCAGAGACTATTTTTATCATTGCAAAGCCCTGCATAGGGCCAGCACCTTTGGAAACAAAATTATATATCTCCGGTCGATTTGTCCAAGACTTTCTGGATCATTCAACCATTGAATGGGATCTTGATGGGGATGGTCAGTCCGATGCCAAAGGGAAAGAAATTTCACATACATTTACTTTGGAAGGTGAACACCTGGTGACTGTGAGTGTTGTTCATGAAAATGGCGAGATGTTAACCGCTACAAAAACCATTATTGTCAAACCAGAAATCATTGAACAGCCGCCAAAAATAAAAATTAGTGCTTTACCCAATACAGGAATAGCACCTTTGGACGTTCGATTTTCCCTGACACGCAATCAATTATTCAGCGTTGACAAGAATGAATGTCGCATTCAATGGGATTTTGATTCTGATGGCATCATCGATGCCAGTGGTCCCTTTGTTTCCTACGTATATCAAAAAGTGGGCGAATATGTTGCCACCTGCCAGATTACTGATATCAAAGGAAATGTAATCACCGATGAAACCATCATTTCTGTTTTTGGTGATGATGCAAATACAGACCCTGTTCTTCCCCAGGCCAAGTATTCCTATTAAAAATCAATGGAGGGGAGAATGATTCTCCTCTCCATACCGTTCCAGAAATCAAAAAAGATATAAAAAAGGAGTTTCGCATGAAAACATATAAAAAATTAATGTTTATTTATATATTTTTCTTGCTGATACACAGCGGTTTCGTTCAATCATCGTATTGTGAAAATCTTGAATTAAACGACACTTCCGCTGATATAGGACAAATGGTTGTTTTTGAACTATCACTGAACAATGCCCCGAATGTGGTCAGTGCTTTGGGCTTTGATATTGAATTTAATCCTGAGATTCTTGCTTACCAGAGCTATGAACAAGGCACTTTAATTAAAAATCGGTGTGATTTTTTCAATGTGACAACACCAGAACAAGGAAAATTACGTATTGGTGGCGTTATCAGTACGAGTGATCACAAGATTCAAGTGGATGAAAGTGGCGTCTTTATGCTGGTGACGTTTAAAGTTCTAAAAAATAGCAATGATCTTATCACGTTAATTGACTTAAAAGATGATATCAAAAACTGGTCTGTCAAAAATGGGATTTTTGGAGAGAACACATCCCAATATGAAGATATCAACAATGATGGTAAAATAGGACTGGCTGAGGTTATTCATTTGCTTCAAATCGTTTCAGGATTTTAGGCGATTTTCAAAAAAGAACATTCCTTATTTATGGGAAGATAGAGACAATCATTCAATGATTATCCCGCCTGTCATTCTGCTGATTTTCCAAATGAACCAGGATAATCATCGTGATCAGTTCCACAGTTTTGATCATGTCATCAAGATGAATGGACTCAGTAACGGTATGAATATCTGTCATTCCAGTACCCAATACACCGCTGACAAGACCATTATGAAAAAAAATATTGGCATCTGAAGCACCACCAGAATGTGATGTTTTGAGGGTTCTGTTTAACCGGCTGGCTGCCTCGCGGGCAGTTTTGACCAGGGGATGGTCATCAGCAATAAATGTCGAATGGAAATCCTCATCAATTTTAATTTGAATATCCGGTAAAATACGAGCCGTTTCTGGTTCTTCAAATTTTGGACAGGAATGAATCATCGATTCAAACGTATCAATGATTTGTTTGGTAAGACCTTTCAGTTTGGTCGCATCGAGACTGCGCGCTTCGCCTTCAATTGTAACCGTTCGAGGGACAATATTGGTGGCAACGCCTCCCTGTATCAATCCGACATTCAGAGTGGTTTCGTGATCCACCCTGCCCACAGGTAAAGCGGCAATGGCTTTTGATGCAATATGGATACTGTTGATGCCTTTTTCAGGTTCCATTCCTGCATGGGCATCTTTACCGGTGATGGTGATGGTAAATCTAATTGCCGATGGGGCACGAGTTATAATGATATCAGGATCTTTCATATCTAAAATGTAGCCAAAGCCGGCTGTAATACCATCATACTGTAAATGCTTGGCTCCCAAAAGACCGATTTCTTCAGCAACCGTAAAAACCAGTTCAACAGGGCCGTGAGGTATATTGTTTTCTTTGAGAATACGCATGCATTCAATGATCACTGCAATACCACTTTTGTCATCCCCGCCCAGAATGGTTCTGCCATCACTCTTAAACAAACCATTTTTCAAGATCGGGTGAATATTTTCTCCGGGTTGAACGGTGTCCATGTGAGCACAAAACATTAACGGTGGTGCCAGCATATTACCTTTAAAACGAGCAATGAGATTACCGGAATTACCGCCAATCATATCTCCTGCAGTGTCAGTGATAATTTCAGCCCCTAACTCTTTCATCAATCTCTGGATTAGCCGGGAAACATTTTTTTCATTTTTTGAAACACTGTCAATTTGGATCAGCTCGAGAAAGCAGGCCGATAATCGGTCCTTTTGAATCAACTTTTTAAGGTCAGCCGATGGTAATTGTTCATATTGACTTGACAAACACAACCTCCCTGAAATAATATGGCTCTTTTTTTGATGGAAGTGCCAGGCTCACTGGTGGGGCTCCCGGACTTCAAATCCGGTGTGGGGCGCTAAAACCGTCCCGGGTGGGTTCGATTCCCATGCACTTCCGCCAAACCTGCCTCAAAAAATGGTTTACGCAAACCCTCTATGAAAAACGTTTTCAATCAAAAAAGTTTAAGAGATTGCAACTTACTTTCGAGTTTTTGAAGTTTTTTCTTACCCAGCGGCCCCCCCAGTTGATTGATGCCATAAATGATCCGCTGACGGCACATATCGCTGCCCAATACTTCCATAGAATCGAACAAGGGTAAGGATATCTCTTTTCCAGTAAGAACAATGTAAAAAATTCGACTGAATATTTTTAATTTCATGGAATGATGATCTGCTAACTGATTGAACAATTTATACAAATGATCTTTATTCCAGTGAGTTAACTGCTCCATAGCCCATAATGTGGTATGCAGGATTGTTTTCAGGTCTTCTTCAGAGAGATTCTCTTGTAATAAGAGTTTTTTATCATATTCTGGCATTCCGCTGAACATGGGAGATGTTATGGGAATAAAATCTGATAAAAGGTTGAGTCTTCCCTGTAATAAATCAATAACACTCAGCAAGTAATCATCATTGAATTGCCAGGCTTTTAAATGCTTTAAAATATCTTCTTTTGTTAATTTTTCTCTGATATATTTTGCATTCAGCCATGTTAACTTATCAATATCAAATATCGGACCCGATAAAGACATTCTGTTTATATCAAAGTTCTCCATCATCTCCTGTAAGGTAAACATTTCATCACCACCAGGCATCGCCCAGCCCATCAAGCCAAGATAATTTAAAAGAACCTCCGGAAGTATTCCTAATCGACGATAAAAACTGACTGAAGTGGGATTTTTTCTTTTTGATAGTTTTGATTTATCAGCATTTCTGAGAAGTGGAAAATGGCAAAAAACAGGTGGTGTCCATCCAAAATAGTCGTACAGTAAAATATGTTTCGGCGTAGATGGAATCCATTCCTCACCCCTGATAATATGCGATATGTTCATCAGGTGATCATCAACGACACTGGCCAGATGATACGTTGGAAAGCCATCTGATTTCATCAAAATTTGCTCATCCACCTGATCATAATTGATTTCAATATTTCCTCTTAACAAATCCCGAATGCAGCATGTCCCGGTTTTTGGAACGGTCATTCGAACCACATAGGGAGTATTGTTCGAAAGCTTTTCCTGAATCTCTTCTTCTGACAGATGCTGACAATGTCCATCATATTTGACAACAGGCGCTTTATTTTTCATTTGTTCTTTTCTGATACTGTCTATACGTTCGGGTGTACAGAAACAGTAATAAGCCGCCTTTTTTTCAAGCAATATATTGCAATATTTTTTATATATTTCAGTGCGTTCACTTTGTCTGTAAGGACCGTAAGGCCCGCCAATATCAGGACCTTCATCCCAGGAAATGCCGGACCATTTTAGCGATGACACTATTTCATCTTCAGACTTTTTGGTTGATCGTTCTCTGTCGGTGTCTTCTATTCTTAATATAAATTTACCCTGTTGGGTTTTGGCAAAAACATAATTAAAAAGAGACAAATATATTGTCCCGACATGGGGACTACCCGTTGGAGATGGTGCTATTCTTGTTCGTATGGTGTTATTCATGAATTTTATTCCTCAGTACTTTGTATTGAAAAAAATTGATTATTATATTTTGTTAATTAATCATGTCAAGTTTTTTTAATGGACATCTTCGTCCACCTCAAGTAATTTAACTGGACTTTCTATTGAACTGTTGATACGTAAACATCGATTTTAAAAATGATACCCGCAGGTTCGTACGAGTGTACGACAATCCATACATACCCTGTGATTTTTAGAAAAGAATGTATCCATGCTTGGATGATTTATATCAATTGTTTTTGTAGAGACGTTTCATGCAACATCTCTATATAACCTATCGAAAATGTTATAGAATTTTATTGAATAGTGGGACTTTCTTATGAAATGCTTACAACTCGTTCAAACCCCGGACGATTTAAAAAACTTGAATATTTCGCTCTTACCGGTTTTAGCTGCTGAGATCCGTGACATGATTGTCAAAACAGTGTCTCAAACCGGTGGTCATCTTGCTTCAAGCCTCGGTGTCGTTGAGCTGACCATTGCCTTGCATTATGTGTTCGATACACCTCGTGATACGATTATCTGGGATGTTGGGCATCAGAGCTATGCCCATAAAATTCTGACAGGACGTCAGGAACAATTTCATACCCTCAGGCAGTTAAACGGGATGTCAGGATTTATCCGTCGGAATGAAAGTGACTATGATGCCTTTAGCACTGGGCACAGTTCAACATCAATTTCAGCAGCTTTGGGAATGAGCTGTGCAAAACATTTGACCGGCCGACATTCAAAAACGATTGCTGTCATTGGTGATGGTTCCATGACTGCCGGATTGGCTTACGAGGGATTGAATCAGGCCGGAGATATTCATAAAGATTTAATTGTTATTTTAAACGATAACGACATGTCCATTTCTCAAAATGTGGGCGCCATATCATCCTTTTTAAGCCGGAAACTGTCACATAAATTTCCACAAAATATTAAACATGGTATCGGAGAATTTCTAAAATCCATTCCTCGCATAGGTCTACCCGTATATAAGTTTGCTAAACGAAGTGAAGATACCTTTAAAACGTTTATTACTCCAGGTATGCTTTTTGAAGCCTTTAATTTTGATTATTTTGGCCCCATCAATGGTCATCATTTGAAACATTTGATTCGCATTTTAAAAAATATTCGAGATCATGAAGAACCCGTGCTTTTGCATATTATGACCACAAAAGGGAAAGGTTATGAACCTGCTGAAAAAAATCCAGTTTATTTTCATGGTGTAAGTTCCTTTGATGTTCAAAATGGCACAGCCCAAACATTATCTTCAAAAAAAATTCCCACATATACAAGTGTCTTTGGCCAAACGTTGATTGAACTGGCGGAAAAAGATGATAAAATAGTTGCTGTGACAGCAGCCATGCCAGAAGGCACAGGGCTGGTAAAATTTGCCGAGCGATTTCCCACTCGTTTTTTTGATGTGGGCATTGCAGAACAACATGGTGTCACATTTGCGGCAGGAATGGCAGCTGAAGGCTTAAAGCCTGTCGTTGCAATCTATTCAACGTTTTTACAGCGGGCATACGATCAAATCATACACGATGTTTGTCTGGATGCTTTACCCGTTGTGTTTGCTATTGATCGTGGCGGGATTGTCGGTCAGGATGGACCCACGCATCATGGCCAGTTTGATTTATCGTATCTGCGTCATCTTCCAAATATGGTTGTAATGGCTCCCAAGGATGAAAATGAACTGCGGCACATGTTGTATACAGCCATTCAGCACGATGGTCCTATCGCTTTGAGATATCCAAGAGGAAAGGGACAAGGTGGCCCAACAGATGATCCTTTCATTCCAATCCCAATCGGTCAACCTCAACTATTGGCTCATGGACAAGATATCTTGATTTTAGCCATCGGACACACGGTTCATGAAGCAATTATTGCTCGCAAACAGCTCCTTGAACATAAAATCGATCCAACCATTGTAAATTGTCGCTTTGTAAAACCTCTGGATCCTGAAATGTTATTGCCACTGATTGAAAAACATTCCAATATTATTACCATTGAGGATAATTCACGAGAAGGAGGCTTTGGCAGTGCAATATTGGAATTTCTTTCTGACCATGATGCCCCACCAATAAAATGCCGGCGGATTGGATTACCTGATCAGTTCATACCTCATGGTTCACAGGAACAACTGAAAAATAAATTTGGCATTACAGCCAGCCATATTGTTGCCTGTGCATTGCAGATGATATTAGGGAAATAGAACATAGGTTCGTTTTCGATTATTGTTCAAGGGCAGGCACTGGGGCCTGCCCCTACACGTTCTCGGACATAGGTTTGCTCGTTCCCAGGCTCTGCCTGGGAACGAGCAGTAGCGCGAGTTTGCTCTTAGCCTGACGGCTATGGGGCCTGCCCGGGCAGAGCCTGGGAGCGAACTGAGTGTCCCGCCTTATGTCGGAAGCCGGAAGATATCCCCATTTGTTCATTCTTCAATCAGATGATTTCCAGACTGGATAAGACGCCTATTACCAGCATAATCAAGGTTAATATAAAAAACATATTTCTTTCTGTTTGTTTGGAAAAATATGTTCGCCCTTTAATTGTTGGAAAATAGTATTTCAACTTTTTCAAAAGTCTCATGTTTTCAGCTCCTGTTTTAAAATCCAGGCAATGATCCAAATCCTTTCCAAACCCAATAGACCGCACTCAAAAGAAATAAAATGACATTGGCAATGATAAACAATGGGATGCCGGCTCTTAGATAATCTTTAGGTTCCAGATAACCACTGGCATAGACAATTGCATTGGGCGGCGTTCCGATAATCAAACAATAGGCAAATGAAGATGCAATCGCGGTTGCCATTGCCATAAATGGCAGAAAGATTGTTCCTGGATGTGCAATGGCAGCAAGATTCAATGCAACAGGCCCCACTGCCGCTGCTGCAGGACCATCAGCCATAAGATTGGTTAAACCAGCAGTTAAACTGTTTGATACCACCATGAGCGAAATACCGCTGTCCATATTCAATGGTGCCAGTAAATCCAGAACACTTCTTGCCATCCAGTATGCAGCGCCGGTTGTGTCAAGCGTTCTACCAAAAATGATTGCACCGGCATATAACCACACAACTCCCCAGTCCACTTTTTCCTGATAATCTCTCCAGTTGACCACACCGGTCAACAGATAAGCCACCGCACCGGCAACAGCAATAACACCAATTCCCAAACGAACGGGATAAATGCCTAAACTATAAAATGATTTTTCTGTAAACCAGCCAAAAACCATGACCACAAAAATGACCAGCGACACTTTCTGTTTCCAGCTCCATCCGCCCATTTTATTAATTTCGTTTTTTAAATGATTCATTGCCGGAGCCAGGGAATGAATTTTGGGTTTGAAGCTCATATTGAGTACAATCCAGGTTATGGGAATCATCACAAGGACAAATGGAAAACAATAGGTCATCCACTGAAAGTAACCGATATCATAACCAAACATATCGGAAAGATAAGTCATCATGATGACATTTCGCGCACCACCTGAGGGCGCTCCTGGACCACCGATATTACAGGCAAGGGCAATGGAAATCATCAGCATTTTGGCAAGTTCAGGATCTTCAGGGGTTTCTTTTGAAAGACTGTTTTGATAGAGCAACATCCCAATGGGTAAAAACATTGCTGCCAGTGCATGGTCTGAAATAAACGATGCCAACGGACTGATGATAACGAAAAAAATAAGTGTAATCCATTTAATATTTGGCACGGCCAACTTTCGGAACATCATCAGGCAAACGCGCTTGTCAACACCTGTTTTCACAAAGGCAGCCGCAAACATCAGGCTTCCCATGATAAACCAGCAAGCGTCACTCCAATAGAGTTGAGCCACCATTGTTCGAGGCACGACACCGCTGAAAACAAGAATCAATCCAATACAAAAGGCCACGCCTGGAAGTGGAATACATTCGGTTAAAAAACAAAGCACGACAAAAATTGTCATGGCGATGGACACCTTGATCTGCCATGCACCTTTATCGGCAAGAATTTTATCCTTTTCAGACAAGGATTCATAGGTCAGGCCCTGTTTTTGAAATTTTAATGCATTCACCATGACCTTTTCATAGCTTTCACTCGTTAATTGATCTTTAACATAGGCCTGTGCTTTCTTCAGATTGATCTCATCAACCGGTATCTGGTATTGTCTGCACCAACTGATTGTGCGTTTTAAAAATCGATCCTTGCTTAAAGCGCCCATTTTCATGTTTTGTTCCATAATGTTGGCACAAAGAATCTGCCATTGCTCGGCATCAGCACTGTTCTTCTGGAAAAGCTCCAGGGTTAATGTTGAAATAACCGCCTGAGGGCCAACCTGGTATTCCATGCCCACATCTTTCATGCCATAAGGAGTTGGTAGCACAAGTACGATAAAAAACAGGATAACAGGGATGGAAAAAATTTTCCAATCCACATATTTATCATATCCGGTTATTTTTTTTGTTTTTGACGATTTCATTTTTTTCTCCTTCACAGTTAAATAATCGTATTGGCAATCTCAAAAAATAATTCCTGTTCCCGCACCACACCGACAATGTCCCTGCCACTTAAAACAATCATTCGTCTGATCTGTTTTTGATACATGATATCCGCAAGTTCCATTAAATTGGTATCTTCCTGGACATAAGGAATTTCTTCAGACATGATATCGCTCACCAGCATTTTCCCCATACTTTGGGCCTGGGATGTAAACAGTCCCGACCAGAACATGGGAGAATATTGAATACTTTCAGCCATCGATGGTTTAGGCATGCTGAGATAGGCGGGTCTAAGTGCCCCAATCAAATCCACAATACTGAGTATTCCTGTCAACTTTTCATTTTTTTGATCAAAAACAAGAATGGATCGATGGCCTATTTTTAAAAGCTTGCTGCTGGAAAGCACACTATCAAACGATCTCATCAAATGAAGGATGGCTTCTTTGATGGTTTTATCTTCTGTAATTGTTGTATAATCAGAAATATGAATCATGATATCTCTGACCTGTTTTTCACTCCTTATGTTCTGATTACCAGATTCAACGGCATTTTTGATTTTTGTTGCCAGAAGATCAATATCACAGGGTTTATTGAGATAATCAAAAGCACCCAGTTCCAAAGAAATCTTGGCAGACACCTGGCCACCATGTCCGGTTAGCATGATCACACGGGTGTCAGGGGCAATGCTTTTTAATTTTGACAACACCGTGTGTCCATCCATACCTGGCATTTTTATATCCAACACAACCACATCTTGAGGATCTTTTTCAATAATACGAATCGCTTCTTCTCCGTTTGCTGCCATCGTTGTCTGAAAACCTTTACGTTCAAGAATTTTCGAACTGGTTTCCCTGAATTTGTCTTCATCGTCCACCATCAAGACTTTAATTTTCGGACGCATATCAAACCTCCTTTTTGGGTGATTAATACGTTTATGCCAAAGGCTTATTTTTAATGATTTCTCTTGGTGATTTCATAAAATTTCTACTTTGTGCCATGCGAATTTTTTCATCCAGAATCTGACGTTTTTGAAACGCTGTTTCTGCGCAATGAATCAGAAGCGAAATATCTGTCGGTTTGATAAGATAATCGCATGCACCCGATTTCAAACCATCGATGGCAGAGTCCATGGTTCCGTGTCCGGTCAGCATGATCACTTCCACCAGCGGATATTTTGCTTTGATTTGTTTGAGGGTTTCAATACCATCCATGCCCGGCATTTTAACATCCAGAATAACAATATGAATTTCCTGTGCGAGCAGTATTTCCAGGGCTTTTACACCGCTGTTTGCGGTGACAACGTCGATACCTTTTTTGGTTAACAGTTTTGCGGTCGTTTCTAAAAATCTATCTTCATCATCGACCAGCATTATTTTCATTTTATCCATGATTAACTCCTTTGTTTGTTTGAGTTTTTATATTTGAATGCTCGAAAAATAAGTTCCCCATTTTAGAGTGGCGTCCCAAAGCTTTAGCTTTGGGAGTTACAGAAAAATGGGCGCATTCCCAAAAAGTCGGACATTTCTTTGCGCAAAAGTTGCTGAAGTCTGTAACCGAGGGCTTTCAATCGGCTTTAGCCCATAGCCGTCAGGTTAAGCACGACCACCTGCAATTGTACGTCCGCCTGGGGTTGAAACCCCAGGCTATTTTCTGTCGTCCCTTGCGGGACTTGAAGTGTTTTTATTCCCAGATACGTTGATTGTCATAATCAACCTTATTT
>PEAL01000437.1 GCA_002753725.1 Deltaproteobacteria bacterium | reverse complement strand
ATGTATACCCTCTCTATGATTGTCTTGCTTCTTTTTTTTGACATCAACGTAGATACCACCGGATGCTGTAAATTTGACCGCATTACTGAACAAATTTAATAAAATCTGACGAACACGAACCGGATCGCTGCAAATGGTTGAAGGAATATCCGGATCAATTACAATGGATAATTCAATACCTTTTTCCTGGACTTGTGTGGCCAATATTTTTGCAACATCACTGATTGTTGCCCTGACATTGAAAGCTATTTTTTCAACCGTAAGCTTGCCCGCCTCAATTTTTGATATATCCAATATGTCATTTATAATATTTAATAATGATTCCGAACTGTTTCGAATGGTCAACACCTGACTGCGCTGCTCACTGTTTAAATTAGAATGCAGGAGCAAATGGCTCATACCAATGACACCATTCATTGGTGTCCGAATTTCATGGCTCATATTGGCTAAAAATTCACTTTTGGTTCGGTTGGCTTCTTCAGCTTTAAAGGCAAGCTGCTGTGCTGTTTCTGTGGCATTTTTTAATTCAGTAACATCTCTGGCCACATGAACCGATGCAATAACCTGCCCTTTTTCATTTTTTATGGGAGAGGTTGTGACCAATAGGTGAGCATTCAGAGAATCATTGAAATGCTCAATGGAGTGAGTTTTTCCATCAGACAAGGTTTTTGTAAAAGGACAATTGCCTAAAATTTCTCCATTTTTATGAAAACAACCAAAACATTTATGATGACATTTTTTTGAAGAATCAATGCCCAGGCGTTCTTTCATGGCCTTATTCATGTGAAGAATAGTGCGATCCTTATCAATTAACGCAATCATATCTGGAACAGCGTCAAAGGTCAGGCGCCAAAGGTTTTCTGATGTTTGATTGCTCAGCATATTATGTTCACAGGTATTTATCATCGGTGAGTCCTTTTTTGAAAAATACTATCCAGAACGTTCTCAACAGAAACCTCATTGAAACAATTTCTGTGAGTGCAATGCCTGTTGCTGGTTTCAAAACATGGCGGACAAAAAGGCTTTTCAGGTATGACGTTTACTTTCGGCCCCATCGGTTTCCATCGTCGGGCATCCGAAGGACCGAAAATAATCGTTGAATCCATGCCCATAAGTGCAGCCAAATGACTGATACCAGAATCATTTCCAATATAATATCTGGCGAAATCAAAAATATCCATGATGGCTTTTACTTGATCTGTCTGGAGAACGTTATCTATTGATTCACCATAGTGATACAGCTGATGCAATTGATGATCTTCTGAAGGTCCGATGAGCCATTTAACCGAATGTCCTTTTTGACGCAATTTTTTAGCAAGCGAAAAAAAACAGTCAAAGGGCCAATTTTTGAATGCGCTTCCTGATCCAGGATGAATTAAAACAAGCGATGTTGAGGTGTTTTTATAACAATTCGTTTTTTTTTGCAATATTAAATCATTTAAGAGCCGGATATCAGGGGATAACAGGTGATTATTTTTAAGAGACACAAGGATGAATTCAGATGTATGGATAAGCTGTTCCTTTGGCGGGCGTGGTGAAATTCGATAAACCCTGGGATGGATTCTTTGAAATCTTGTTTCCCAATCATTTGAAAAGGAAAACAATAAAATAAATGCATAGGATGAAAACCATTTTTTTGTTTGGTTATCCATTTCAGTCATGAATACAGATGTCATTGATGGATGTTGAATATCGATAACATTTTGAATCGTTGGAAATAAGCGGATAACCGGTGAAATATGTTTCTGGCAACAAAAATCAAACGTTAAACCGGCACTCAAATATCGAATGGCAGGCAGCGTACAAATTACATCACCGAGGGCTCCGGAATGAATAATGAGGCCATCAGCAGGCACATGCGCGATTTTCATTGATGGGCTCAGGATCGTTTGGGGCAGCTTTATCTGTGGCAAAATCCATGACAATCATTAAATCGCCTTCATCAGCACTGACTTTCATTTTTGGATAGCGTTTCTGAAATACTTTAAGCATGCTGGCATTATCTCGTAAAACGATTGCTGTAAATCCTGTATAACCATTTTGTTCAGCAATATTTTCTAAAACATCAAGCAGGTAAGATGCCACTCCCTGACCTTGAAAATCCTCACGAACAACAAAAGCAATTTCAGCACGATTGTCCTCAGCTTCAGCATAGGAGCCGAGACTCATAATCTCTTTTCGTCCTTTATTTCGAACCAGGCCAATCACCGATACATTGCTGCGGTAATCCATCGATGCCCAATGTTGCTGGGCCATTTCATGAGAAAAAACTTTGATGCGTTGGAAAAAACGATAATAGACTGTTTCTTCTTTTAATGAGTAGAAAAAATTGCGGTATGCAAATTCATCTGAGGGCAACAGCGGCCGGACAGCCATGCTTTTTCCTTTTTTCAATCTTTGATGGGATTTATAACGTTCAAGAAACAGTAGATCTTCATTTCGAGGGGGAAGCTGATCTTTGAATATATAATGATGTTTTTTAGCGGTATCAATCAGTTGTTCACGAAATTTGGGATGGGCAATTTGCGATAATTCCATAACGCGTTGATAAATGCCTTTGCCGTAGAGTTCGGCAATCCCGTATTCTGTTACGACAAAATTGACATCACCGCGTAACGTTCCAACACCGGCCCCCTCACTTAAATTGCTGACAATGCGGGACACTGTTTCATTTTTAGCAGTTGATGGCAGAGCAATGATTGAAAATCCACCTTTTGACATGGCAGCACCCCGAATAAAATCCGCCTGATCTCCAATCCCGCTATAAAATTTGAACCCTACAGAATCTGTACAAATTTGTCCGGTTAAATCCACTTCCAATGCTGAGCTGATAGAGACAAAATTATCATTTTTTGCAATCACATTAGGATCGTTGACATAATCGGATGATCTAAAATAAAATAGCGGATTGTTGTTCACATAATCATAAATAGCCTCTGTTCCAGCACAAAGGCTGGCAACGGCTTTTCCTGGAAGTAATGTTTTTTGGCTGTTTGTAATCACACCTTTTTGCAGGAGTGGTAACATGTCATCGGTAATCATTTGCGTATGAAGACCGAGGTTTTTTTTGTTTTCCAAACTGGTAAGGATGGCATTGGGCAAGCTGCCAAATCCAATCTGAAGTGTTGCACCATCTTCAATCAGTTCTGACACATAAAAACCAATACGCCGTGCAACTTCTTGATTATGAAGCGTTGGAACGGCAATGACGAGCGGTTCTTCAAAAGGAACCAGATAATCAATTTGATCCACATGGACGAAGCTATCCCCCATGGTTCGCGGCATCTTCGGGTTCACTTGTGCAATAATCATTTTTGCTGCCTGAATGGCAGGAAGGGTTACATCCACAGAAACGCCTAAACTGCAAAAACCATGTCGGCATGGAGGGGACACTTGAACCAAAGCAACATCCAGTCCAATATGATTATTCTTAAAAAGTTTGGGAATCTCAGAAAGATAGGCAGGGATATAATCGATTTTTCCTTCAAAGGCAGCCTGACGCATACGAGCGCTAATAAAAAACAGTTTGATAAAAAACCGTCGCATGATGCTTTCATCAGTGATATATTCGCCCAATGTTGAAGACAACATCTGATAAATCATGATATCATACATGTTTTTATCATTGACCAGCGTACGGATTAAATGTTGGGGTTCCCCTGAACCTGTCCCTAAAAAAACGCGGCTTCCACGCTTAATTAGAGATATGGCCGCCTCTCCGGTTTTGACCTTTTTTGCCGCTCCTTTGATGATATCCAGATTGAAAGCGGCAGAATGATCTGTATTGGTTGGCATAATTATTTCCCATTCGTTGATAGTGAGTCACTTTGTCAGAAAATATTTCATTTGGATAATTTGTTTCAATACCGTATTCCCTTGTTCCAAGTCAATAAATTAAATGTAGTTGCAATTTTGTTGGCAAACGGTTATAAAAATTAGTTTTTAATCCATACCTTACGGAGAACACTCTATTAAGGAATGCTCGAAAAATAAGTTTCTCATTTTAAAGTGGAGTCCTAAAGCTTTAGCTTTGGGAGTTACAGAAAAACAACGCATTGAAAATCTAAGGAACTCCCAAAGCTAAAGCTTTAGGACTCCACTATTCATCGAATTAAGGATCGTGTCTCCGAAATTAAAAGAAAAATAGACGTTAAACAATCACGATTGTTTAAAGGAAAGATATCGCTTTATGCACTTACTTTGTGGTTTAAACCATGCAAAAAATTCGCACTTTTAAAGCACTGAAAAAAACATATCGATTTGCCTCTGCCGGACGATGGGCGGTTTATTTTATTGCCATTGGTTTGATTGCAGGCCTGGGGTCGATTGTTTTTCATTTGCTCTGTCAACTGGGTGTTCATTTTTTTATGGACATGCTTGCCGGTTATCGTCCGCCTTCACCTGCTGGAGCACATCATTTATTGCTCCCAACAG
>PEAL01000436.1 GCA_002753725.1 Deltaproteobacteria bacterium | reverse complement strand
ATCTTCATGCCGGGGTTTACTTTTTGATGATAACGTTCTTCTTCCCCATCCGGAGAAATTTTTATTAACGCGATCTCAATAATTTTATCCTTATCAACCCATGTCCCTGTTGTTTCTAAATCGAGTACAATTAATTTTTTATTTAATTTCATGATTCCTTTATGATTTGATCTTTTAAAATGAAAAGACCTAACATTTAGGTTGATGCTAGGCCTTAACATAAGTATCATTTCTTTTTAAAAGATAGTATTTTCTTAATGCTTATTTTTCTAAGGCAGCCATCCCCCGGCGGCATAACTCTTTCGCGTATTCAGTCCACATGCCTTCGCCCCAATAACGGAAACAACTTGTTTGTGACAGCAACAAATAAAGTAAGGCTTCGTGGTAATTTAACGGCGATTTGTCATTATCCATTTTATTGTGAAAAGCAACGCTTAAATTGTTCATGGGATCTAAAACACTTTCGTATCCCGATATCCAGCTTCGGTCACTTGTCCAAGATCCTTTGTCGAGATTAAAATTTGAATCTTCCGCGTGAATAGCATCAATCGCATTATCGACTGATTTGGGGCCACTTTTAGTTATTTTTGCCCAAATGCGATGCTGAGAGATTGGTTGAACGGGAATAAAATCATCTTCTTTTAATCCCTGGGCAAGAAGTAGTTCTAAATATTCAGAGCCGTTCAGGGCCACTGTTCCAGATGTGCCGATGCCATTAAAAGTCTGATCATACATTGGAGGAAATTCATTCATCATGACCCCTCCATTTTCACCGTCTCCAATTTGGCAGACAAACGGCGGTATTTCTTTTCCCGCGTATTCTTGTCGACCGATAGACATGGCTTCATGATAGGGTTGCATTTGAGCGACTAACTTAGTATCAGACCCTTGCGTTTTAATAAGAATTGTTATTTCTTCGGTTTCCCCCATAGAATTTCTAGCGACAAGTTTATGAGGAAAATGGGGTCTTGAAATCCCTGAACCATCAAGATTCTCGATCGTATGTTCTTGCACCATCATCCACGCATACCCACATTCTTTAAGTGCGCGAATATATTCATAACATACATCCGGATGAATAGGTAAGTGCATTTCTGGGGGAGAAAAACCTTTAACACGATTAAGTGCTTCTTTCCCAAATATCGACGCAAAGTGATTTTTCCACGCCATGATATGTAATTTTAAATCAGGGACAGGTGTTGATGACGCGACGGCATGCGACCACATGGTCCCAAGCCATTCAACATACGGATGGTATTTTGCGTCAGTCGTAATAAGTTTAAGTTCTTCAAGGACTTCGCCCCCGCCCATTTGTCGCAATCCCCAAAGAAGATTCCCAGAATAATCAAGCATAATACGTGGATTATGCCCAGCAGCAACATGGCTTGTAATAAGGCGTGACATGCGTCGGTAACAATCATAAAAAACACCCGCGTTGTGATTATCTCCGATGCCTTGATGCTCCATCATATGCTGAAGGTTTGATACCAACGAAGCTGATCTTAAATCATCACTCCCTGCGGGTATTGTCGGCTGATGCATGTGAAGCGCGATTCCCCAACTAGCGGTGACGTTATTAATGTCAACCGTTGAAATCTTTGAATATAGCTGACTGCGATCTTTTTTACTATTGAGAAAATCTTTTTCTTGTCCAAATATGTTGGGTAAGCCGTTAATTAAGTCAGACATTTTTTTGTCTCCTCTTTTTTAGGTGTCTTCTTTTTCTTCTTTTTAGAGATACTTTTTGAAGACCCATTTTTCATATAATATTTGACGCAATCGATGGTTGTAAATACATTGTCGCGCGATTCTACTTCGTTCAACCAGTTTTCATCTAAAAAATTATTCTTTATATCATCATATAATTTATTAAACCGACCGATGTGTGTAAAAACACGCTTATTCGCGTAAGGAACCATTGTCCCTGTTTTCATAATAAATGGCCAATCACTTGATTGAGCGAGTAGCAATTCCCGCGCTGCTTGATTCAGGGCTCGAAATTTAATATTTGTTTTCGATAATTTCTTAAAAACAGCATAATATGTTTCAGCTAACTCAACCATACGCCGCCCGATACCATCGAGATGCGGATATATCCAATCATTGCTGCCTTCAAGCCAATATTCGCTATAACCTTTATATCCCCAACTCGATTCACTTGGCAGCGCGACTTGATTTGTCGGATACTCTTCTAAATAATCGACTGGTGAAATAAGTTCGACCGTGTCCTGATCATAAACTATTTTACGAATTAAGAAATCAATCCACATGGGGCCTTCATACCACCAGTGACCGAAAAGTTCAGCATCATAAGGCGCGACAATAATGGGTTTTCTGTCCATATGCGCTGAAAGATGTTCGACTTGTTTTTCCCGATTAAACATAAAATTACCAGCATGCTGAGCAGCTTTTTCTTTAGCCCAATCTGGTCGGTAAGCTTCTTTGTATTCCGTGTCGCCGGTAATACGCCAGTATTTAATCCCGGTATTTACTCTAATACCCTCGGGATGAATATAAGGTTTTATATAATCAAAATCCAATGTGAAACCAATATCTCGATAATATTCACGGTAGTCACAATCGCCAGGATAACCTTCCTTGGAACTCCACACTTGTTTGGATGATTCATGGTCTCGTCCGAAAGCCGCGACACCCGAGGGGCAATACAGGGGTGAATAGACGCCATATCGCGGAGCTGGATCAGCATGCATAATGCCATGGGAATCGACAAAGAAATATTTGATTCCAGCCTCTTTAAGAATATAATCAACGCCGGGTGTATACCCACATTCAGGCAACCAAATCCCTCGTGGAGGTCGGTCAAATACTTCCGTGTAATGTTCCACGGCCACTTTAATTTGGGTTTCAGCCATTTTTTGAGTTTTATGAAGAATCGGTAAAAACCCATGCGTAGCCCCGCATGTAATTATCTCAAGAAAACCAAGATCTTGAAACTTTTTAAATGCCTGGACAAGATCACATTGGTATTGATTGATAAATACATCTTTGGCTTCAATATACTTTTGATGATACATCATCGCCAACCCGTGATAATGAGGTTCATAAGCTGTACGGCTAATTTCTTTCTCAGACAATTCAATCAGTTTATCAATGTGACGCAAATATCTGTCTTGCAGCAAAGGATCTTGAAGCATTGAAACTAACGGGGGCGTTAAAGACATTGTGACGCGAAAGGGAATGTTATCTCTTACCAACCCTTCATAAACATTAATCAGAGGAATATAGGTTTCCGTAATAGCTTCATAAAGCCAATTTTCTTCTAAGAAATATTCTTCTTCTGGATGACGCACGAAGGGTAAATGGGCATGAAGAACTAACGATAAGTATCCTTTAGACATAATGAATGAGAATGGTTGTGCTTATGGACAATAAAATGTTTTGGTTCGAATTCCTGATGTTGCGATGACTCTTTCTTCAACTTTGTCATTAGAAATTGCTTTGAAGTTTAGGGGGATTGTCGTATCATCCGGTAAAGCAAATCTCATGCCGAAAGTGCCATCAGGTTGTAAAGCGATCTGCTTTGTCCCCATCCATACTTCAGCATCAGGTTCTGTCCGACCATAGACAATTAATTCAGTTCCGATTTCAAAGAAAAATTTTCGACCTTTCTTCTCAGTCAAGGATTCGCTCGCTCCAGTAGAAAGAGACTCGCTGCCGGATTTATCTTTTAATTGACGAATAATCTCTTCAGAAGCGCCAAGAAGGATTTTTTTGTAAAATACTGACTCCTCAAGCAATGAATGTTCAATAGAATATTTTCCTGATTGTTTTAACTTGTCAAGATTTGATAAATTCTTTAAAGATAGTCGTTCCTGCTTCAAGGCATTAGCTATTTGACGTGGATGTTTGCCGCTACGCAATAATTTTAGCAGCGGGAATAAATCAGCATAGTAAGCGCGGATATCATCATCTGTAAGATGATATTTAATACGTGATGAACGCTTGGGTCGAGGCGTTCTTTTAATCTTTATTTGACCGCTACTTCTTTTTTGGACGTAGGTGTAAATATCTTGCGTCTCATCACTATCGACCTTCATCCATACCATATCTCTGCGCCCGGACAAAGAAGATCGTTGGGTTGTAATAACATTTGAACGGATGACGGGGTGAAAATGACCGCTTGAAGTTAAAAACCCAATTTCTCCGCAATAGCTTGTGTTATCAGACCAAACATTTACGTACCAACTGTTTTTAAGAGAATCAACGTAGATATCAAATGAATGATTCGCGTTATGTCCATTGAAATCTATTAGTGAGACATCATAAACCCGCAATACAATTTGTGCGTGATTAAAAGCATCCCCAAGTTGTTGCCGTGCTGCCTCAACATTATTATCCGCTATTTCCCAGTAGGCATGCATCCAGAATGGGTCTCGAGCAATTAATGTTAACTGCGTTGAATTATACCGTTCTGGAAGGGTGTAATTCTCTTGAAATGTTTGTTCAGTATTTT
>PEAL01000065.1 GCA_002753725.1 Deltaproteobacteria bacterium | reverse complement strand
GTTAAAATCACCTTTTACAGCGTTACTGGATGATGGGATAATCCATAAAGATGCCAAAAAAAGAATCATCATTGAAAAATAAATCATTTTTCTCATTCTATTATTCCTCCTTTTAAGAAATCATAGTATTTATCCAAAGAATGAATGTTTTAATAATGATATAAAAACGATATACCAAAAATATTTCGTCGATAATCGTATGCGTCTAAAATTGAATTATTTTTTGTATAACTGTAATCAAACCCTATTTCCATACCTTTTTGCCAGACCGGCTTTAAAATAGTACATGAAAACTCAAATTTGTTATCCTTTCGCTTAAAGCCCAATTCATCCCATTGCTCGTGGCGTCTGTGAGAAATACCCAGCTTACTATGAAATGTCAATGTATACAAAAGTTTTTTGGTCAGGCCCAGAGTGAATTTTAAGTCCTCATATTGATATCGCATTTCATTTCGATGGTTTTCCTCTGCTGAAAAACCTGCCAATAGTTTCATTTTATGTTTTTTAAGCCTATAATACATATCCATTGAAATGTCATGCGTGTGCCCATCCCGCTCACTGTTTTCATCATGATTTTGGATATAACAGGAATAAGCAAAACGATTCATCAGGTTATCCGAAACGTTCCACAATACATGACCTTTCCACTGGTGTCGTGTTATATATTGTCTGCCATCGAGCCTGTAAGCGGATGGTGAGTATTTCAGGCCCAGCGTAATCAAAGGCATTTGGAATGAATAAGCAATATCAATGATATTTCCCATCAGGTCAAATTCTGAAAGATCCTGATGAACGGTTTGATAATGCCGAAATCCGACCCCCAAACGATGGCGATCCTTTGGGGTAAAAAAATATTTTCCCGCAAGATAAAATTGCATAACACCATCAGATTCGTCTCCGGTAATCCAGTCAGGGGAAACGATCATGACATTATCATCTGCCTGAACCGAGAGTTTGACTAAACAATCAAAGGGCTGTTCCTGAGATTTTTGAGCCCGAAGGGCAATAAGCCATTTTTTTGCATGGTCTTTTAATTCATCGGCGGGGGCATGCATCAACACATATTCAAAATGTTGAACGGCCTTTTGGGTTTGATGTTGTTTATAATAGCAGATACCACAGTAAAACATACTGTTGGGTTTAATTGTGGGGCTACGTTCGGCAGCACGCATAAGATATTGAATGGCCTTTTCATATTGATTACATTCAAAAAATGATATGCCGGCATAGTAACAAGCCAGTACATTTTGGGTAAGGGGATCGTTTTCGACAATTTTTGAAAAACGATCTGCCGCATCGCTAAAGCGTGATTGCTTAAATGTCAGGTATGCCAGGTCATAATTCAGGCCGTTCATAATTGGATTTAGCTGAAAGGCTTTTGTCAAAAATTTTTCAGCCTTATCAAGCTGATTGATGGCCAGGTAAACCTTGCCCAGAAAAAGGCAGTAAAAGGGCTGATCAGGGGCTAAGGACAGTGCCTTTAACAAATGTCTTTCGGCGGAATCAAAATCCTTGTCTTCAAAAGCAAACACCCCCAAATCAAAAGCTGTTTCTCCCGGCTCTTCCTGGCAAAGGCCAGGAACAATCAACAGTAGGTAACCAACCATGCAATAAATAAAAAAAATAAATACTTTTGAGATGTGAAGAATCATTGTTACAAAACCTGTTTATATTGAAAGAATCGCTTTTGCAGGGATAATCCCTGTGGCTGCGGCAGAAACAATATTTCCTGCAACACCGGGACCATCGCCAGCAACATACATGCCTTTGATTTTTGTTTCCAGATGACTTGTGGTTTCAATTTGGGTGGCAAAAAATTTGATTTCAGGCGCATACAAAAGGGTTTCATCGTTGGAAACACCGGGGATAACCGTGTTTAATTTATCAAGCCCTTCAATGAGGTTGGTTAAAATACGTTCTGGAAGTGCCATGGCAATATCACCACAGACCACATTGGTCATGGTCGGTTCGATATATCCTTTTTTGATGCGTTGCCAGGTACTTCGCCGCCCTCTTTTGAGATCGCCAAACCGTTGAAGAATCGGTTTTCCTCCGCCAATCAGCGTGGCCAAATTGCCAATGGCTTCACCATATGCCTGATTATCTGTGACCGGTTCTGTAAGAATGACCTTTGAAAGAAACGCAAAATTGGTGTTATTGGACTTTTTATTTTGATACGCATGGCCGTTGACACATACAAAATGCTTATAATTTTCAAGCGTCACAAAACCTCCCTTGTTGGTACAGAAGGTTCGTGTTTGATCATCATATTTTTGGGTTTGAATAAAAAAAGTTGGGTCATAAATAATATCACATAAATCCTGCATGATATCGTTATGAACTTCCACCCGAATGCCGGTTTCAATACCTCGATGGGTTTGTCCAATTCCATGTTTTCGTGCCACACGGGTGACCCAATCCGCACCCACACGCCCAGGAGCAAGAATCACATTGGGTGCATGGTAAGTATCTTTGGTGGTAACGACACCCTGAATATGATTTTTTTCAACGATAATATCTTCAACCGCTTCTTCTGTATGAAAATGAACTCCCTTTGCCTGAACCGCATCTGCCATACCTGAAATATATTGCGGTAACAAATCACTACCCAGGTGTTTTTGCTTGATAATCAAAAGATCAATGCCATTTTTTTTGGCCTCTTTTCGAATGCGTTTGGCCTCATCCATATTGGTGGGATAAATGGGGCCATCCATACCAAATCGATTAAAAATGGTTTCTGTTTCATCGATCAGTGCCATTGCCTGATGAACCGGTAAAAATTGTGTCAGGTCAGTTTTCCCCAGTTTATGAATATAATTAAGTTTTCCATCTGAAAACAGCCCGGCGCCACCGATCCCGCACAAAATATTGCAGGGTTTACATTTAACACAGGGATGTTTATCACTCACCGGACATTTTCGCTTGAATGGTGCTTTTCCACGTTCAATCAACAAGACCCGCAAATCAGAATATTCACTAAAATACCAGGCAGAAAACAGTCCTGCAGGACCGCCGCCTACAATAATGACATCGTATGAATTTTTCATTGGTCTACATCTTTATATATTTATGTAATGATTTATAGATTTGTTGCCATATGCTTTGTGATGGCTGCCCTTTCTTTCATTTTTTTTCATAGACATTTCATTTTTTTTTAGTTATTATCATTTGCTGTTCATAATAACAATACAATCATTGATTTCCACCCCATTTTACTGTTTAATTATCATCCATGAAAAGAAATTTATCATGAAAAACAGGTTCAAGAACTTTTTTATCAAATTAAAAAATTATACCTTTTCTCTCATTCTGACCATTTTGATTGCTTTATTGACCTTTGCTTTCCTGTTTAATATGATTGTATACAATATTTATCCAGGTGAAGCAGCGGTGTTTTGGAGTCGTTTTTTTGGTGGAACAGATATCCTTTCTGTTTATTCAGAAGGTCTTCACTTAATTCTTCCCTGGGATAAAATGTACGTCTATAATGTTCGTATCCAGGAAATTAAACCGGAAATGGATGTCCTCACTAAAAATGGTTTGCAAGTTCATATTAAACTCTCTATTCGCTATGCGCCTGAATATAAACTTCTTGGTGTATTACATCAGCAAGTGGGAATGGAGTATGCGGATAAGGTGATTATTCCTGAAATAGAAGCTGTTATTCGTGAAATTATTGGTACATTGAATGCTGAAGAAGTTTACACCACGGGAAGAAAATTAATTGTGGAGGCTATCAATAAAGCCATAGAACAGGTCGCTCAACGCTATATCAATATTGATGATGTTCTTGTTCGGGGGATCATACTTCCTGAAGAAGTGGCCGAATCCATTCGTAATAAAATCAAACAAAAACATCTGGCGGAAGCCCATACTTATGTTATTGAGCGAGAAAAAAAAGAAGCAACCCGAAAAAGAATTGAAGCAGAAGGTATCCGAGATCATTTGAACACCATTGCATCATCCCTTTTCAATAAAGAACAATATCTCAATTGGCAAGGGATTAAAGCCACTGAAAAACTTGCAGAATCACAAAATTCAAAAATTATTATTATTGGCAGTGGCAAGAATGGATTGCCTTTAATTCTGAATACAGAAACAAATGGTGATAAAAATTAATCATCACAGCCAATAGAATTATTTCATGAAACCAATCATCGTTTTACATTTTGCTTTTATTGTACTCCTTCTTACATTTTTTTCATGTAACAAGGTTATTTCCAATGAAGAGCGCATGAAGCATTTGACCCGATCAACCGATGATCTTTTCATTGGAATTGTGGACGCATTCCCTGCTACCACACAGTTTGCTCATGGCGTTAAACTGGCTATGGATGAAATAAACAGCGATGGCGGCGTTATGGGGAAAAGGATCAGACCGCTTTTGTTTTATGATTATGATGATGAAAAAACATCCATTCGCATTGCAGAAAAATTAGCTAAAAATAAAAATGTTTTTGCTGTTATCGGACATTTTAGTCCTCAAAATGCTATTTCTGCATCAATCGTATACAAAGAAGCTGGCATATTATTTTTTTCTACAGGGGCGGATTTATTACGCTATGGCGGGGCCTATATTTTTAATAATTATATGCCAGATCAAGTATATGTTAGAAGAATTGCTGAATGTTTCTCTCAAAACCACTATCAGCGCATTATTATCCTTAATGACCGCCAGAAAACCAGTAAGATTCTTGCTGATATTTTTTATGAAGAGGCCACACAAAAAGGCCTTGCGATTGTATCTCAACAATCCTTTTCTCGATCTGAAACAAATTTCAGAGATATCTTAAGTGATTTAAAAAATGAATCCTTTGACATTGTTTTATTATTATGCAGAGATAACATCGCAGCATTGGTGGTAAATCAGATGAGAGAGTTGAATATCAATACCCCAATTATGGCCACCGATGAAATTGACACACGCTATTTTTGGAGTAATACTGGAAAAAAAGCTGAAGGAACCATCATCCCAAGCAACTTTGACAACACACTTCCCAGAAAATTAACACAAGATTTTGTTTCCAGTTTTACGCAAGCCTTTGGCGTTGAGCCTGAAACATTTGCTGCCCGGGGTTATGATCTGATTCATTTGCTTAAAACGTCAATGGAAAAAAGTAATTCATGTTTACCAATGGTTTTAAATACAACTCTTAGATTCATGGAACATTGGGATGGTGTTTTAAGTCAATATCATCTGACACGACAAGGAAATATCGGGCCATCCGCTTTATTTTTTAAAAAATATGAAGATGGAAAATTTGTCATTATTAATCGAAAAGAAAAAAAGCAGGATGATTTTTTTGACCTGGTCGATTCTTTCAATATAAACAGGTTTTGTAACAATGATGTTTCACGATTAGACCCGGGGCTTGCCCATGATAAAATAACAACTGAATTATCAAAGCAATTGTTTATACGCCTGACTCAATACCATCCTGACACCTATCAGTCTTCCCCGGACTTTGCCACGAGTTGGGAACCGAATGAAACCTTAGATCGTTACCGGTTTAAATTGCGAAAAAATGTGTTCTGGACAAACGGACAGCCGGTGACAGCTCACGATCTGAGATTTGCAATAGTTAGAAATTTGACCCCTGAAACCCAATGCCCGGATGTAAAACACTTATTCATACTCAAAAATGCCCAGGACATTCATCTAGGATTCATCAAAGATGCATCAAAACTGGGGGTCAACGTTATTGATGATTATACCATTGATTTTATCCTGTCCTATCCTGCTGCATTTTTTCCTTCAATCACCGGACTGCCTGTTTTCAGCCCTCTGCCTTCGGCAACGATTCAAAAATGGGCTGCTGAATGGACAGCCCCTGAACATATTGTCAGTAATGGTCCCTTTCAACTGGCTTGTCATGAAAAAGGCTCTTTGATTATTTTACGAAAAAATGACCGCTATTATGATGCTTCAACTGTTGCCATTCAGGAAGTGCGTTATAACGTTATCATGAACAGCCTGCTTGCTTTGCATATGTATCAAAACAATCAACTGGATATTCTTGGGGGGGCTTTTATAAACATCCCATCGCGTTTTCTTGATTCGGTCAAAAAGCAACCTGAAACCCGACATGACTATCAAGAACGTACCAATTTTTCTACAACCGGCCTTTTTTTCAATGTGAATCAATCCCCTGTGGATAATGTTTTGTTACGAAAAGCCATTGCGTCTGTTATTGATCGCTCATTTATTACCAGGTTCGTCATTCATGGGCAACAAAAGGCAATGAAAATGTTTATACCCCCTGATTTATTATTGCTGTCAAGTCAGGAGAAACGGCCTGTTTACCATCCCACTCATGCCATGAAAATGTTAGCCGAAGCGGGCTATCCTGGCGGAAAAGGATGCCCTGCAATTCTAATTGATTCAGGAATCCATGATTCCCATAAACAAATTGCCAAAGCGATTTCATTACTACTTAAAAAAAGATTGAATCTTCAATCCACTGTCATCGGTCTTACAGAACCTGGTTCATACAATCCCAGACAGGCTCATATTTTCATTTCTGACTGGTATGCGACTTTTCCTGATGCCAATAGTTTTTTGTTTGATTCATATAACAAGCTTAGCCGCCAGAACAGTTATATCAATACAGAATTATCTGATGTGTTGAATAAAGCCATAAAAGAAAAAAATTTACATTTAAGAAAAGACTATTATTTAATGATCGATGAGATTCTGACCCAAAGAGAGACGCTTGTAATCCCCATTTTCTATGAAACCGACCATTACCTTATAAAACCACGCATTAAAAATTGGTCTCATATGGCTCTTGGTGGACAGAATATCAAAGATTGGCAACTGAATTAAATATGATGAAAAAATATATTATTATAATTTTACTGATAAGCATGTTGATTTCCATATTTTATACGATTCATTTGTATTATGGCAAGAAAACGCTTTATATTGCGGTTGCGAGTACATTCAGTGGTTCCCAGTCTTTTTATGGAAATGAAATGGTTAAAGGGGTACAATTCTATATTGATCAAATAAACGCCTCAGGAGGACTTCATGGCAGCCAGATCAAGCTGCTTGTTTTTGACGATAAAGGCACCGAAGAAGGCGCTGTCGGTGCAGCAAAACAAATTGTTCGAAACAAGGACATTCTTTTTGTTCTGGGACATTATTTCAGTTCCTGCTGCACTGCGGCTGCCTCTATTTATGAAAACAACATGATTCCATCAATAACCGGTTCAGCAACATCTGATGACTTGCCGATTATGAATGAATGGTTGTTCAGAATTGTCCCACCAAATTCCTGTCAAAGTGATTTTCTTGCTGCTTACGCACAATCAGCATTGAATCTTAAAACCGCAACGATTGTTTATGATACAGGGGCATATGGTAAAAATTTAGCAGCAGTATTTACAGAACAAGCACTGGAAAAAGGAATTGAGATTGTTGAACAATATCCATTGGATTCGAGTTCAACGAGTATGGATGATCAGGTTGATACTATTGTACAGGCCATTGATACGCATGCGTTAAAACCTGATATGTTTTTTTTGGCAACCCACGCTGATACGTCTGTAAAATTGGTGGTTGGTTTGAAAAAGAAGCAACTGAATCAAATCATTATGGGCGCAGATTCCTTGGCATCTCAAATTTTTATCGATGGATTCAAAGCGTATCCCAAAGAACAATCCTCACCCGGTTTTTATTCAAATGGTATCTACTCTGTATCGTTGTTTTCTCAGTATTTTTCAAAACAAATCAATAGAATTTTTGAAAAGAATTATTATACCTTTTATGGAGTACCGCCTTCATTAATCAGTACGACATCTTATGATCTGGCACATGTTAGCATTGAAGCATTAAGAAAAATTGAGATACAGGGGGCTATCCGGGACATCAGAAAAAAATTCAAAAATGCACTTGAAACATTCTATGATAGGAATCACTGTGTGGAGGGCTTAACCGGAAAAATATTTTTTAATGGTGTTGGCGAAACGAAAAAGTCAATGATTGTCACTCAATTATACAAGGGCCATTATATTCCCGCCTTTCATCAATACATCGCTGTTTCACTCAATGATATTTCCAATGATTTGATTCAAAAAGCATTAGATAATGACGTTATGGCAAACAATGATGATTATTTTATCAAAAAACAATTAGTGTATGTAAGGATAGATGATATTCAATTAAATCAAATCAATACGATAGATGGTACATTTCATGCCCGGTTTAATCTCTGGTTTAGTTTTCAAAAGCATTTTCAACCTGAATGGATTCAATTTACCAACGCTGTTTCTCCGCTTGTATTGAAAAATCCTAAAAAAACTATGAATAAACAAGGTACCACACATCTGTTATACACCGTGGATAGTGTATTTTATCATCACTTTGACCTTAAACGATATCCCATAGACAGCCAAAAACTGACCATAAGTTTTCGGGATACAAGCGTAAACACAAACACGTTTATATTTGCTATTGATCAGCTAAATAAAATAAGTTTTAAATTGAATTCTGAAACATGGCTATCTGTGGACGCGATGCCTTATTTAATAAAAAGCCCATTGTCAGGAGATATTAAGAATAACGCATCTGAATTCGCTGTTGATATTCATATTCAAAGGCGCCTGAATCAGCAGGAAAAGCTTATTTTTATTGCCTGTCTTATTCTTTTTCTACTGACATCGATCAGTTATTTTTGTCCTGTGCATCGAATAAAAATTTCATTGGTGATCAATATCATATTCCTGATGATCACTACTGTATGCCATTTATATTTCAAATTACACATACCATTTCTGACATTCTCTGAAATGCTGTTTATGTGTTTGTATGGTTTTATTGGGTTGACAATCATGTTTCAAATGGGACTGATAGGCTTATCGATCCATCATTATAAGCAATCAATGGCGTTCGTTCAATTTTTGGGAAAGGCAGCATGTTTGATTACGATAATGATGATATCTTTTTATGTGGTCAACTGTTGTTTTCCGCTTTAAGAATAATAATTTATATAATTTATAGCAACTTATGAAACAATTCATTTTAAATAAAGGCCTATTGATTATTTTAATTGTGATACTGTTTATCGGTATACTACTACTATTGAGTGTATTTGATATCTATCACAGTGATCAAGATGTGTGCCTGTTTGGTGTTGCAGGCCCATTCAGTGGGGCGGATGAAGAATATGGCAAAGAAATGCTTCGGGGTATTGATTTATGTATAGAAAAAATCAATGCAAATGGCGGTATTGATGGTAAAAAATTGAAATATATCTATAAAGATGACATGAATAAAACCAATCTTGCCATGAAAGTTGCCAATTCATTCTCAAGAAATGACCATCTGCTTTTTGTTATTGGGCATTATAGCAGCGCTGCCAGTTTTTCTGCCGGGCAGGTTTATTTAAAAGAAGGTATCCCCGCGATTACCGCCTCAGCACCAGCAACGAATGTTACATTAAACAATGAATGGTATTTTCGATCCATACCATCCTCTCTCCATCAGGCAACATTTCTGGCTATGTTTTCAAAGCAGTATTGTAAATGGTCACCTGTAACCATTATTGCATCTAAAGATATTTATAGTCGTGATATCAAAAATACATATATGAATTTTTTCAAAAATAACGGCATTAAAATTGAAAATACAATTGATATTGATGAAGAAAAAAATATTTATCCACAACTGCAAACCATCGTTAGAATGTTTAAAACATCTAAAGCAAAAAGCTCTGTTTTTATTGCAACATCTGATCGCCTGGCTGTTCAGATTATTGAAAAATTAAACGCTTTTGATCCTCACTTTTTTATAACCAATGGTCATGTATTTTCATATGAATCGTTTCAAAACGAATTACGAACAATTGCCCTGGAAAAATCAATTCCTGGTTATTATTCAGATGGTGTTTTCACAACTGCAAATGATATCTTTGCGAATTATTTGTTTAATTCTCAATCTGTAGACTTTTTTAAGGCCTATTATGAAAAATATCGTAACGTTCCATCGTCTATTGCAACAAATTATTATGATGCCACACTTCTGATGGCAGATATTCTTAGAAAAATGGAAATTGACCCCACTGCACGATCTTACCAGTACAGACGTCAAATAAAAAATTTTCTTACCGATATAAAGAAACCTGATTATGCTTTTAAAGGAATCTGCGGTGATATCTTTTTTGATGATAATGGAAATGCAATAAAAAATACAGGTCTGGGTCACTATCAAAAAGGGGTACTTGTTCCTTTTCACCAACAGTTTCTGATGGACATGAAATCTAAATTAAACCATACAAATCCTTATGAATCAGATATTCAACACGTATCGATTGTTCAGGTAAAAACTGAAATCGTTGAACTGGATATAAAAGAATCGTTCTTTACGGCTCATTTTTTTCTGACATTCTTGTATGACACCCCGGTAATCGACCCCGCAGATATTTGCTTTTTAAATGCAACAACACCTGTTGTTTTAGACGATCCTGTTGAAAGTGGAACCCTTGATGGTGTCTTGTATAAAAAATACAGCATTAAGGGATCCTTTAAGATAAATTTTTTGTACCATACATACCCTTTTGATAAACAAAAGTTAGGTATTCATTTTTATCATAATACATTAAAAAGTAATGAAATGAGATATATTAACAAAGAAATCAGTCTCAATGACAATGATCGATTTAACCTTTCCAACTGGAAACTGAATCGCTGCTATGCTTATGGCATGACAACGCAACCTAAGGTTGATTATTCGCAATTTAATCAAGAACATAACCCGGATTATAGAATTCAAATCCTTATTCATCGAGATTCTTTTCATCAGTGGTTGCGATGTTTTGTTCCTGGATGCATTATTATGGGTCTTTTATCCTGCCTTTTATTCATCATTCCTTCCCATACACTGATTGCGATGTTTGCCCATCTGTCATGCCTGGGAGTGGTATCGTTCTTATATTACTTCCTGTCTGAAATATCTGTTGATTATCTTATCCCATTTGATCACTGGTTTATTCTTCTTTACCTTATGACAGGCCTTTCATTTGTGTTGACACTTATTATTGCCGGCTTGAATCGAAAAGGCTTTTGTCAGGCAATACCAAGAGTAAAATGTACAGGACTTTTTTTATCTCTTTTTATGATAGCAGGTTATTTTTATTATTTTTATTCGATTGTCGTCAATTAAATGGACAGAACATGAGAACAAGCATTAAACCATATTTATTTTGTATTCTTTTTTTATTATTTGCATGTTCAATCACATATGCACGTATGTTACATGTACCAGCGGATTTTAAAACCATCCAGCAAGCATTGAATTCTGCAACATCCAACGATACCATTTTGATTAAAAATGGGAATTATCGTGAAAATATTATATGGCCAAAAGTCAATGGCATTCAGCTGTCTGGTGAAGACAAGAACAAGACAATCATTGATGGCTGCCAACGTTCAAGTGTGTTGCTTTTTGATGAATCATTGGGTGGTATTGTGGATCAAAAAACGCACATCAGTAATGTTTCGCTCATCAATGGAAAAGCTGACATAAAATCCTTTTACCTCGGCGGAGGGGTCTATTGCAGAGGTGCATCACCTCAATTCGTGAATGTCATTATCAAAGAAAATACCGCAGAACAAGGCGGTGGTATATATTGCGTGTACGCTAACATGACTCTCACTCAAACAGCCATTGTCCATAATACAGCAAACAGTTCAGGTGCAGGGATATATTGTCAGGGTTCAGATATGATCTTATCGAATGTCACATTGATGAACAATAAAGCCACTTCCGGAATAGCCATTTACGCCCAAAAATCAACGATAAATATATTTCGCACGGTTTTAACCCAAAATCACCCCGTTAATGATGCCCCTGTTTCCTCTGCCATTTTTGCTTATCATTCTTCTCTTACTATGACGCATGCAACGTTGTGGAATGAACAAATGCCCTATGAAATTTATTTGTCTGAATATGCTGATTCCAATGCCATTTCAATTGCGTATACCAATATTCGAAATAAACAAAATGCGGTGAATAAAACAGAACATGCTGACATTTTCTGGGGAGAAGGCATTTATTCACACTACCCAAAACCATATAATCTATCCTTGGAACCTGAACATGATACAGGTTTTTTCAATACCGATAGGATCACCCGCCAATCTAAAAATTTACACATTCAAGGATTCGGAGATATCGACCAGACAGTGGTTCTTCTTGTTGATGGAAATGCTTTATCAGGGGCAACGACAGTCATCACAGCAGATATTTTTCAGTTTAACATTGATTTGACTGAAGGGACACATGAATTATCTGCACATTATCAAACCCAGAGTGATGAAAATATCAGTATTTCTGAGTTGTTATCCATTACAATTGACACCATACCACCACTCATTAATGATATTGCTCATTCGATTACGCCAGTGTCCATACAAAAATGGATGCTATCAGCAAACGATGCTGACCCCAATGTTCGGTTTCGATATCTTGTCGATCAGTTTGCCGATTCTCATCCAAAAGGTGCATATACATTCACCCGCATGATTCAACTGGATAAAAATTATTATGATGATGGTATCTGGTATCTACATCTTCAGGCATGCGATACAGCAGGCAATGAAAGCAATACTGTCACTGTCCAGACAATTCTTGATACCACAGCGCCAATAATTATCGGCCTGTCTGATTCATTAACGTCCACAACAGTTAAACGATGGACATGGTCAGCAAAGGATGATGATACCACTATTCTTTTCAGGTATTTGATCGATCATCATCCTGATTCAAAACCTGAAGGACCGTTTAATTCAACACATTCTGCGATTGCCAAAGATATTGAAGGCTTATGCTATCTCCATGTTCAGGCAACAGATCGCGCCGGAAATCTCAGCAATGTTGTCACGGTCTCTGTGGTTCTGGATAATGTGCCTCCCAGAATTGTGGGTATTGAAAATGATTCCGTTCCTAAAAAACAGAAAATATGGGCCTGGAAAACCCATTCAAATGAAAATGCGACATTTCGGTATACCATTGACCAGAAAGAACAGTCCCTCATTGAAACAGAATTTAAAAAAACAACTACCGCAACAATTAAAGATGTCGATGGGCGGTGGTATCTTCATGTTCAGGCAAAAGACTGGGCAGGCAATCTCAGTAAGGTTTATCATGTATATTGTCTGTTGGATCAATTACCGCCTGTTATTAAGGGGCTTTCTGATGACAGGGAAGTAACGCCGGTAAGAAGTAAATCTTTTTCTTGGCATGCAGAAGATGCTGACCCCACTGTTCGCTTTCGAATTTTAATTGATCAATTCTATGATTCCAAACCATTGGGAATTTTTTCAACGATTCATTCAACACCCATTTATGAAACGGATGGTCTTTGGTATCTCCATGTACAGGCACAAGATACTGCTGGCAATTTAAGTTCTGTGGTTACAGTGAAAGCTCTCATCGATACAACAAAGCCGGTAGTCACGGGATTATCTCCTGTAATGCATCCTGTAAAAAAAATAAAATGGAACTGGCAGGCAAAAGACGCTGATCACCAAATTGTATACCGGTATTTAATCACCCAAAATGAAAACGCCTTACCTGATGGTAATTATCAATATACGAACACGGCATCGATATCCAGTGGTGATGGCCGATGGTATTTGCATGTTCAGGCCATTGATCGCGCAGGAAATGAAAGTAATGTTGCCACTGTTTCTGAATTGCTGGACAACACAGCCCCGGTTATTAGTGGGTTAGATGATGACCCCGTTCCCACACAAAGAAAAAAATGGCAATGGAAAGGCCATGATGCTGATCCATACCTTGACTATCGGTATGCTATCAGTAAAACGCTTGAGAAACAACCGTTCGGCTCTTACACGCATGAAACATCTGTTGAAATCTCTGGTGAAAATCAGATGTGCTATCTTTTTCTTCAAGCAAAAGACCGTGCTGGCAATTTGAGTGAAATAATTCGCGTTTCAGCCATTTTGGATAACACAGCACCAATCATTAAAGGGCTTTCAAACGATTCTATACCTAAACACCAGAAAAAATGGACATGGTATTCTGAACCTTTGGATGAAACCGTCAGTTATCAATTTTCTATCGATCAAAATAAAGATGCACCGCCATCTGGACAATTCAAACCAGAAGCCAAGGCCACGATTGAAGAAGGTGATGGCATCTGGTATTTGCATGTTATGGCAAAAGATCAGGCAGGAAATCTTAGTGAACACATCACAGTTTCTGCAATCATTGACAACACCCCGCCTGAAATTATCGGACTTACAGATAATCTGTATCCAGTCAGGAATCAATCATGGACATGGGCAACCCTGGATAATGATCCAGACGTATTGCATCGCTATATTATCGATCAACGTGCCGATGCATCCCCCACAACATCCTTTACCCATGTGACCTCTGCTCATCTATCTAATGCTGAAGGGACATGGTTTATTCATGTTCAGGCACTGGATCGCGCTGGGAATACCAGTGAAATCGTTACAGTGTCAAGTATTCTTGATAATACTCCTCCTGTAATAAAAGGGCTATCCTCTGTTGCATATCCTGTTCAGTCCAAACAATGGGCCTGGCAATTAATTGATCAGGATAGCGGCGTAAAATCGCGTTATTCGTTCACTCAACATTCCGAGGCACAATTTTCAACTGATTTTGATACCACGACCTGTTTTACAGGAAAGAATATTAATGGCCGATGGTTCCTTCACGTTCAGTCAAAAGACCGGGCTGGCAATATCAGCACATCCCAAACAGTATGGGCAAATTTTGATACGATTCCTCCAACCATTGAAGGCTTATCCAGTGATATAAACCCTGTCAGCCAAAAAAAATGGATATGGCATGGAAAGGATCAGGATACAGAACTGATGTATCGATATGCGATCAACCCTTTTGAGCAATATACACCTTCTGGTCCTTTTTCAGATATAACATATGCAGAGATTTCCAATAATCATGGCATATTCTATTTACATGTTCAGGCCAGGGACAGGGCGGATAATGTAAGTAATGTGGTCACTGTCTCTGCCAGACTGGATACTATTGCCCCTGAAATAGTGGATATCAACGTTGATCCCATTCCAACACAGCAAAAAAAATGGTCATGGCGTGCAAGAGATGATGATCCTCATGTGATGTATCGTTATGTGATTACACAACATCCTGAAATTAAACCATCGGGTACGTTTGCTTATACCAATACCGTTAGTTTTTCTGATGGTGAAGGCGTGTTTTATTTATCCATACAGGCTAAAGATACCGCCGGTAATTTGAGTCCCATCAAAACCGTTTCAGCCATTATTGATCGTACAGCCCCAAGTCTTTCAGGGCTTTCAGATATTCATCAGCCTATGAAATCACATACTTGGAGATGGTATGGCAAAGATACTGATGCAAACATTTACTATCGATATTCCATTGATCAAAAACAACGATCACAACCAACCGGTTCGTTTAATTCCATCAACCAGGCGAGCCTGTCCCACACGGAGGGGCTCTGGTTTATTCATGTACAGGCCAGAGACTCAGCGAATAATATCAGTGATGTTGTCACTGCTTCTATCGTGATAGACACTACCCTTCCGGTCATAACCGGCTTGAATAACGTTTTAATACCAGCACAAACCATCCATTGGCAATGGCAGGTTGAGGATAATGACTCATATACTCAATATCGCTATCAGGTCGATCAATTGGCAAATGGTATTCCAACAACCTCATTTACCGATCATCATTCATGTGAATTGTCCAATGGTGAAGGGACGTGGTACCTCCATGTACAGGCACGGGATCGTGCTGGAAATTTGAGTGATATCGTGACTGTGTCTGCAATCATCGATCGTTCATCTCCCATAATCACAGGCATTACTGATTATCTTACTCCCGTTCAAAAAAAGGTCTGGTCGTGGGATGCTGCCAATGAAGTGTCATGCTTGTATCGATATACCATTGATCAGACATCTGATTCTGTGCCAACTGGAGAATACACGAATATCTCTCAAGCCACGTTGAAACAATCCAATGGAAAATGGTATATTCATATTCAGGCAAAAGATCAGGCAGGGAATATCAGTCCGGTTACCACAGCGGTGGCCATATTGGATAATCAATCGCCAAAGATTTTTGGACTGGAAGATGATAAAGTTCCTCATCAACAAAAAGAATGGCACTGGAACAGCCATGATGCCCATACTGATGTTCGATATCGATATGTTATTGATCAAAATTTTGAGTCCATACCAACAGGCCTATTCAAAAATATCACAAAGGCACGCATCGCGGATAAAGATGGCACATGGTATTTACATGTTCAGGCGAAAGATTATGCAGGAAATCTAAGTTCTGTCAAAACTGTTTCAGCAATTTTGGATAATGAGCCACCGATTCTAATACAACTTGCCAGTGATACCACCCCTTCAACATCCAAACAATGGCAATGGAGCGCTAAAGATAACGATCTCTTTATTCAATATCGATATATCATTGACCAAAATGCTTACACTGTACCGAAAAATCAATTCTCACAAATAACCCAAGCACGGCTTGAAAATGAAAATGGTTTGTTTTATCTTCATGTTCAGGCACAAGACAGGGCGTTTAATATCAGTAATGTATTGACTGTCCATTGTGTGTTAGATAACAAACCACCCGTAATCACTCACCTTTCAAATGACGATACACCTGTTCAATCCAAACAATGGCAATGGCGCGCCAACGATGATGATGAACAGATTGCTTATCGATGGCTTCTTGATCAACGCTCAGATGCTGAGCCAACAGGTTCTTTTACGCACACAAATGAAACAGGCCTCTCCAATGCGAATGGTGTCTGGTATTTTCATATCCAGGGCAAAGACCGGGCTGGGAATGTCAGTGCCACGAAAACAGTTTACGCAATATTGGATAGGATTCCTCCGGAAATAGAAGGTCTGGCAGACCATTTGATTCCCCAAAAGCAGATTCAATGGTCATGGACCGCCAGGGATGCTGATTCTAATATCTTGTACCGATATCATATTGATCAGAAACCTGAAACGTCACCATCAACTGTTTTTAGCCCTGTATTTCAGGCTCACTTATCTGATGTTAATGGGCGATGGTATATTCATGTACAAGCACAGGATCGCGCTGGAAATATCAGTGCTGTAAAAACAGTATCCGCAATAATTGATAATCAAAAACCGATGATTAATGGACTTCAGGATGATCCTGTACCCTTACAAAGGAAAACCTGGTCGTGGAATGCTACAGATATGGATCAACAGGTCACATTTCGATGGGTCATCAACTCATCGGAAATCTCAGTGCCATCAGGGCCTTTTAAAGACCATCATACCGCTGAAATATCAGAGGGTGATGGCAAAAGATACATTCATGTACAGGCAACGGACAGGGCCGGGAATATCAGTGAAGTATATACAGTATCTGCATTATTGGATAATACACCTCCTGTTTTTGATACAATGATTAATGACATTATTCCTCAAAAAATAAAACAATGGACATGGCATGCGAAAGATAATGATCCAATCATTCACTATCGATATGTTATTGATCAAAAACCGACATCCATACCATCGGGTGACTTTCAATCCATCACCCAAACGACACTCTCGCAAAAAGATGGCCGATGGTTTATTCATCTCCAGGCACGAGATCGGGCAGGTAATGTAACCCCTGTTCAATCAGCCTTTGCACAACTGACAACATCAGACACATCGCTTCATTATGATTTAAATGTTCATTTTTATGCATCAGCCATTAAACCCATCAGCCATGCTCGTATCAATGCTCTGGGAAAATTATTAAATCAGTATCCTGATGTTTATGCGACGATTGAAGCACATACAGATAATTCCGGCGATGAAGATAAAAATGTAGAGCTTTCACAGCAACGCGCGGATTATATCCGAACATATCTGATTAAAACCTTTAACATATCATCCCAGCGACTGACATCTAAAGGTTATGGCGAGACACGCCCCATTACAGAAAATGTAACGCCAGAAGGAAAACTAAAAAATCGGCGTGCCGAAGCCATCATTTTTTATAAGGAATAAGGAATAAGGAATAACACATATGCATTATGCAATCTATTTTATGATTTGTTTGTTCATTGGACTTTTCGGAGCCAATCGAAAATTTGGTTTTTGGGGATATTTTTTTGGATCCATTTTGTTAACACCGATTATTGGTCTCTTGCTTGTTCTGGCATCCGATAAAAGAACCTGAGAATAACTCCCAAAGCTAAAGCTTTGGGACTCCAATCTAAAATGGAGAACTTATTTTTCGAGCATTCCTAAGAATCATCGTTGTCCAACGAAATCAATTGCTCTGATTGCTTAGATAAATAATTTTTCTGGTCAAACGATAACTGAAGCGTCATTATTTTTAGCTTGAGCTTATAGGATAAAAACACTTGCAAAACAAAAAGAATAAAAATCCCCACGAATAAGGTAATCAAAAAAATAGAAATGAATTTTGAAAAAGGCATCTCAGGCTGATTAAAATATAAATATATCCTGTCGATATTTATTACGCTATAAAGACCAAATATCACCAACAGAAGAGAAAAAATAAATGGAACCTTGGTCTTTCTGTCGATAAACCAGAAGGTTTTGTTACTTTTTGAATCATCATTTTTTAAAAATATAATATTAAATGCTTCTGTAATAAAGCCTAAGACCATTGTTTCAAGTAGCGGAACAATTAACAATGCAAAAAAGCAGGTTTTCAAATCAAAAGGCGAATGCGTTACATGTGATAACTTTCTAAAGAAACATAGTATAAAAATTTCAGACAGCCCCACAAAGCAAAGATAAAAATAAAAGAGAGACTCAATATCGCCCATCCTAAAAAATCTGACAATACCTTTCATATTATTGTTTTTCATTTCAATTAACTTATTGGGTCAGGAGCAATCTGTTTGATGCTTTTAGATATGTCCTGATCAATTAACGTTTGTTTTGTCAAAAAATACACATCCAGTTTTGCTATTTTTACCTTATAATTTAAAATCATGCTGAATATAGCATAAATAAAGGCTATTACAATGGCAAAAAAAAGAAATCCAAACAACGTATAAATCATTATATCAACAGATGCGCTGATATAATAAAAAATGATGATGCTAATGATCAGTAAAAACAGTCTTAAAAGAAAGGGGAGGCGAAACCATAACTGATGTATTGACGAAAAGGGCGTATCAAATACAAGGGGGATGCCTTCATCAACTAAACGTTGATCTGTTTCACTGTTATCTTCATTTTTGTAAAAAAAAGCATTAAAACTTTCTATAATGATACCCATAATAAATATTGAAATAATGGGCAAAAGAAGCGCAGTCAATAGATAGGATTTCCATGAAATTGTGAAAAAATTCGGTGATGAATAGAAATAGAAAAATATGAATACCTCGCTGAAAAAGAATATGATGAGGAATATTCTATAAACCGTTGAAGGATCAATTTTCAGATTAAGTTTTTCATTTTCAGGATACATATGATGTTTGCATTTTTTTTCTGTCAGATAATACGAATGACCGTTGTATGATCCCTCTTCTTTCAAAGGGAGAATGTTTGTTATCTCTTTGAAACTTACATACCATTTTACAAGCAGACTGTCACGCTGTAAACATGTTATTCTGGAACTGAATCCACTGAATCCATAAACCAAATTGCAAGTTTTTAAGGTTTAGACTATTTAGTTAGGCCATTTTTATTGATTGGTAATTGACTATAATGAGAGGGGTGCAACACAAAAAAGTTGCACTTTTTTCTTAGCCCTGAAAGGGCGTTAAATACCAGCCCAGGGCAACGCCCTGGGTAATGGCATAGAGGTGTTTTAGCCCTGAAAGGGCGGCACA
>PEAL01000435.1 GCA_002753725.1 Deltaproteobacteria bacterium | reverse complement strand
CTGTCGCTATTAAATGCCAGATCTCCTGACGAAGGCTTATGAAAATTCAATTCTGAATCATAGAACTGTTGGTATTTAATATTATTGGCCATCCCATTTAAAAGATTAATACTGGCATCCTGGATAATGGCTTCATCCGGCTGATCAAAATTCCACCAGGCAGCCAAATCATCTTCATTGCCGCGAATGTTTCGTTGATAGTTATTGAGAATCTCATCCGCAGATCGTTCGGTTTTCCATAGACGCAGATCATCCATAAAGCCTTTGTAGTAATTACCGCTTTCATTATCCAAATTTTTTCCAACAAATAATGGTGTTTCAAAGACCTTTACTGTGCCATTTACAGCTGATTCGGTTTCAAGGCTGCCATTGATATAAATTTTTGCCTGCGTCCCATTATTGGTGATGGCCACATGGGTCCATTGATTTAATGGAATGCGGTTATCAGGTGTGGAAAGTGTTTTATGATCTGAAATTGAGTTGTTAAACTGATGCGTAATGGCCGCATTTTCTGTGAGCCACATCTGAAAATTACTGCCAGGCTTGCCAAATATTCCGGATGCCAAATCAGTTGATTCGGGTTTGATCCATACTTCAACTGTGTAAGTACTCAGGCGAAGTGCCTGACTATCGGCCAGTTTGATAAAGTTAGAACTGCCATCAAAGTACAGGGCATAATTTCCGGGTGATGGATTTTCCATGTCAAACCATATGTTTTCCCGCCAGTTGGAGAGATCAATATTGGTGAATACAGCATGGTTATGATGACCTGAGTTGTCTGGTTCTGATAATTCCCCTGGATTGTCAAAACGATAATGGGTGACTAATCCAGATTCACTGCCTCTGAGATTGTTTTTATAATTGTCCTGAACCTGCTGTGGACTTCGTGCAATATTCCAGATGCGTATTTCATCCAATGCACCATTAAAAAACATGCTGGTATTGACATCGCTGCCAATGAAAATGGGGGCATCTTCATCGTAAACTGTGCTGACAGCTTTTTCCGAAACTTTATTACCATTGATATACATGACCATTTTCCTGCTGTCAGAATGATAGACACAGGCAATATGATTCCAATCGGTAAATGGGCTGTTCTGTGTTGCGGTGAGTGAGGATGTTTTCAAATGAAACGCTAACAAATTATTGGTTTCAAATCCAATTGTCAGATCATCGCTGCCATGCGCAATGACAATTTCTTTTTGGTCAATCCCATTGCGCTTGACCCACAGTTCAATGGTCAAATTTGTCAAAGGGATAGATTCTGATGATTGCAAATATTCTCCAATCCCATTGAACGACATGACAAAGTTGCCGGGTAAAGATGCCATCAGATTGAGTTCAGGATTACTTACAAATGCGTATTCATCAGACTGGTTGACAATGGCATGGGTTCCGCCTGAAACCTCATTGATAATTGTTGTATTGGCAACATTCATTTGAAAACAATTGCATAGACCAAATTCAGCCCCACTGAGATTTCGCATAAAATTTGCTGCAATGGCATCATCATTGCGGCTGCTTTGCCAGACACGAAGACTGTCCACCTTGCCATTGAAATAGGTATAAGGCGGTGCGGTACTTCTGCCCACTGTCAGTGTGATCAACTGCGGTGCATTGACTGTTCCTGACTCACAGATTATGGCTTTGCCATCAACAAATAATGTGACATTGATGCCATCATCGCTAATGGCCAAATGATGCCACGCATTATCTGCCAACTGATGATCTGAAAACAATTGTTTTGCAGGATAAGTAAATTGGAGTCCGGTTGATAAAAGTGACAGGTCAAATACAATATCACCCTGTGCATCCAGAGCGGATATCAATGGCTGATTTGAGGATACATTGGTTTTGATCCAAGTTTCAATGGTAAAGCCTGTATTGCTGCCAAGATCAATGGGGGATTCAAAGGAAATGTAATCATCAATGCCATCCAGTTTGACGCAAAATTCACCCTCAGGATTGGTCAATGCAATTTCAGTGTTGGGTTTCAGACTGGATTGAAGCATATTGACTTAGCGTGTTATTCATCGTTCGGACTATATGTTTTTTTTGCATAAAATGATAACTTTTTGCGTTCTTCAATATATTTAAAAATATCTTCTTGAAAAGTAACATCCAATGTTTTTAGTATGTCAATAATATCCAAATATTTTTTGCTTAAGGATTGTTGATGTATAAAAATTTCACCTTTACCCACTAAGAGCCAGTTAAGATTAACGTTGAGCATATTACCAATTTTGGTTAAATTTTCATAAGAAGGGTTAATCTGACCCGTTTCATATTTACTTATAGCAGTTGATGGAATACTTAGTAGTTTTGCTAAATCTGACTGAGTCAGATTTAGCAATTTCCTTAATTGTTTTATTCTTTTTTTTATCATGATATAACCAATTTTGGTATTTTTAGGTTGACAAGTAATGAATTTTTATATAAAGTGTTAATACAAATGTCAAAGTATAATGGTATAATGTATAGGAAATAATTATGAATAAAAAAAGATCAGGAAAAACAAATTCACCGTTTAGATATCCGGGAGGAAAATTCTATGCTAGAAAATTAATCCTTTCTTGTATTCCTAAGCATAGAAAGTACTGTGAGCCTTTTTTGGGTGGAGGCTCAATTTTTTTTGCCAAAGAAGCATCTGAAGTTAATGTTTTAAATGACAAAGATGAGGAATTAATAAATTGTTATATACAAATACGTGATAATGTTGAAGATCTTATAAGCCTATTAGATGGAATTCCTGCAAAAAAGGAATTACACGGGTATTATAAAAATGATTTTAAACCTTCAAATGATTTGGAAAGAGCTATGAGATGGTATTATTTAAACCGAACTTCATATTCAGGTATAATGAAACATCAGAACTGCTATTGGGGATATGGTGATAAATATTCTATGAAACCCGAAAATTGGCCTCCTCATCTCAGAACTGTCTCAGACAAATTGCAGAAAATTGAATTAAGGTGTCAAGATTTTGAGGAAATAATAAACTCTCTTGATGACAAATTTTTTGTTTTTATTGATCCTCCTTATTTCAATGCTGATCAGGATAAATTTTATAATTGTACTTTTACAAGGGAAAGTCATTACAGGTTGGAAAGAGTTCTAAGAAAAAATAAAGACAGACTTCGATTTCTAATAACATATGACAACTGTTATACTATTAAAAAAATGTATGAATGGTGTGTATCCATTCTGGATAGGGAATGGAATTACACCATTAATCGTACTGATGATCAACGTAATGGAGTTAAACTGAAAGATGGCTATAAAAGTGAACGTTACAAAGGAAAAGAAATATTCATAACTAACTATGAAATTGGAGACATTGTACCGGTTACTTCTCGAACAGTCACAAAACCATACTTTAAGCAGCAAAAATTAAATTTTAAATTAAAAAATTAATGATTTAATATAAGACATTAACGTCCTCTCTTTTCTTTAACTATTTCCAGGAGAATATTGGGCATTTCTTTTAAAGGCATCCAGTTTGGATCGTTTTTAAATTTTACAAACGGTGTTCTTGGAATGAATTCATTTTGTGCAATATCACAAGGACGAGCAAACCTCCAATCCTCAAATGAGGCTTTTTCCAATTCTGTGATACTGCTTACATTGTAATGTTCATACAAGATGGCAAGTTCATTTTCGGGAGGAAATTCAAAGTCCTCACCAATCGTATTGCCAATATAAAGACAGTTCAAAGGATTTGTGATAACTATATCGAAGCTACTGATATGATATCTGTCATTTGAAGTCTTTGCTAACTTTACATTGGAACGTGATCGGTGGCATTTTACTTTAAAATGCGGTTCATTTTTGATTCTTGTTTTTGGACTGCCTTGATGAAATGAACCTCTGACCGCAGATTTTGACTCTACTGTAACAATAATTCCACTTCGTCTGTGAGTAATTGAAATATCTTGGTCTAAATGTCCCGGTTGTGCTGACAGATTAAGCTTTTGTGTAATCCATTCCTGAGAGTTTAATATTGTTTTTATTGCATAAACAGCATTATATTCCATGCCTTTCCCTCGTATCATAGGCACGACTTTTTGATCATTCAAAATTTCAAATATATGATCGATAGGTATGAAATATTTTTCGCAATATGTTATTATTTCTTCACCTAGTACATTTGGTTTCATTGTTAATCTCTTTTTTTGTGTCAATGTTGTGATTATCTAAAAAACATTTTGATAGTAAGGAATTCTCGAATAATAAGTTCATTTACTTATGTGCCAAGAACGTGTAGGGGCGAACCTTATGCTCGCCCATCGTACATAGGAACGAAAGCGTTATTAGTTCGAGGGCGAACATAAGGTTCGCCCCTACATCGGGCTTGCACATAAGTAAATGGAGAACTTATTTTTCAAGTATTCCTAAGTAATCTGTTAGTTATATATCACAAAATTTCAAAATTTCATTGTGATTTCAAAAAAAATTATAATGTATTGTATTGTATTGTATTGTATTGTATGAAATTTTTTT
>PEAL01000434.1 GCA_002753725.1 Deltaproteobacteria bacterium | reverse complement strand
AAACACTCATTTGTTAATGCTCAAAATCAATATCATCGCTTTTTATTCATCCACTTCTTTTGCATTTTCTGCCAGGATTGTAACTTTATCAGGTAATGCTTCAGCAAATCCGCCAAAAACAGAGACCTGACGTTCCGTTCCTTTTTCATCTCGATATTTTAAAACGCCATCTTTCAATGTCGTCAAAAAGGATGTATGACCGGGCAGTACGCCAAATTCACCCAGGGAACCTGGCGCCATAACGATTTGAGCGCGTTCACTCACCACGTTTCGTTCGGGTGTGACCACTTCAAGAAAAATATTATCAGCCATAATGCCCTCAATTTTTAGCATTGTATTAAATGTGAAGCCTTACAAACCCCACATTTAATACAAGTGCGTTGATTAAGCTTGATCCGCGTTTTTGGCGCGTTCGACAACTTCTTCAATGCCGCCGGTCATGTAAAAAGCCTGTTCTGGGATATCATCATGGACACCCTCAACAATTTCTTTAAATGCCCTGATGGTATCTTCAAGTTTTACATATTTACCGGGTTTTCCAGTAAAATTTTCCGCAACATGGAAGGGTTGTGACAGAAATCTTTGAATTTTTCTGGCACGAGATACGGTCAGTTTGTCTTCATCAGATAATTCTTCAACACCAAGAATTGCAATAATATCTTGAAGTTCTTTATATTTCTGAAGGGTCTGCTGAACCGTGCGAGCCACGCGGTAATGATCTTCGCCAACAAAGCCCGGATCCAAAATTCGAGAAGTTGAATCCAGAGGGTCAACTGCCGGATAAATACCCAGCTCTGCAATCTGACGGGACAGAACAACGGTTCCATCCAAATGTGCAAAAGTTGTTGCAGGTGCAGGGTCAGTAAGGTCGTCAGCAGGAACATAAACACACTGAACAGCTGTAATAGAGCCTTTATCGGTGGATGTAATACGTTCTTGGAGTCCACCCAGATCGACTGCCAATGTGGGTTGATACCCTACCGCCGATGGCATACGACCAAGCAATGCAGAAACTTCAGAACCTGCCTGAGTGAAACGAAAAATATTATCAATAAAAATCAGTACGTCCTGACCTTCAATATCTCGATAATATTCTGCACAGGTCAAAGCAGACAATGCCACACGAGCTCTTGCTCCTGGTGGTTCAGTCATCTGACCATAGATTAAGGCTGCCTTGGGAAGAACGCCAGAATCTTTCATTTCATGATACAGGTCGTTACCTTCGCGGGTTCGTTCGCCAACACCAGCAAATACGGAAATCCCACCATGATGCATGGCAATGTTGTTCACCATCTCCATCATGATAACGGTCTTTCCAACACCTGCCCCACCGAACATGCCCATTTTACCACCGCGTGGAAATGGAACCAAAAGGTCAATAACCTTTATACCAGTTTCCAAAACACGAACAGTTGTATCTTGTTCAGTAAATGTTGGTGCCTCTCGGTGTATTGGCATCATTTTTTCCTGGCTAACCGGTCCCAGTCCATCAACCGGACGACCAACAACATTCAATACACGTCCCAGACAGGCCTCGCCTACAGGCATCTGGATCGGTGTACCACTGTCTTTTACGGGCATCCCTCTCACTAGACCATCTGTTACGTCCATAGCAACGGTTCGGACAACATTGTCGCCCAAATGTTGAGCAACCTCAACTACCAGATTATCAGGCTCATCATTGATTGCTGGGTTGCTTATGGTAAGTGCCGTTAATATGGCCGGGAGCTTTCCAGGTTCAAACTCCACGTCAACCACAGGCCCCATGACCTGAGTAATCTTTCCAATGTTTTCAGACATCAAAAACCTCCTAATCAAAATTACCCTTTCAGGGCCTCGGCACCGCCTACGATATCCATTAATTCAGTCGTTACAGCCGCCTGACGGGCTTTATTGTAAGCAAGTGTCAAATTATCGATCATATCATTACACGCTTTTGTAGCATTATCCATTGCCAACATTCGAGCAGCATGTTCACTGGTCGATGTTTCCAGAAGTGCGCTGTAAATTTGTACAAACACATTCTTTGGAAGCATGGCGCCGAGAACTTCATCGGCTGATGGTTCACAGATATGTTCTGCTACAAAGGATGCAGGTTCTTCTTCTTTAACTTCCGAACTCTCAATTGGGGGTATCGGAAGAATTTGTTGAATCTCCGGGATCTGTTTTGCCCTTCCTTTAAATCGGGAATAGATCACGAAGACTTCATCATATGTGCCATTCAAAAACTCTTCAATCAGTTTTTGGCCAGATGATGATGCGATTGAAAAATCAAATTTTCCGCCCACAACGCCGAGATATTCCTTCTGAATCTCGCATTTCTTTTTACGACACCAATCACGCCCTTTTTTGCCAAAATTCGTAAATGTAATTTTTACATCCGGATATTTTGTAATCAGCTCTTTAACCAATGAATCTGCTCGTGCAAGCAGATTGGCGTTAAAGCCACCACATAAACCTCTATCAGATGTACATAAAACAACATTCACAGATTTGACTGTTTCGCGTGCGATTAAAAGCGGACTGGCATCTTCATCTGCGCGTTCAGCAAGGCTTCCCAACACTTCGGAAAATTTCGTTGCATAAGGTCTGAAAGACTCCATCCGCATTTGCGTACCACGAAGTTTAGATGCAGCAACCATATTCATGGCTCTGGTAATTTGCTTTGTCTTTTTGACCCCAGAAATTTTATTTTTGACATCGTTTAAGCTTGCCATCTTTATTCCGCCCTTATTTCAATAACCCATACGAGTTATTGTTAACGTTATTTCCCATGACTAGTTTTGACTTTTGAATTCTTCAGTGTATTCAGTCAATGCCTGCTTCATCAATTTATCCAAATCATCATCAATGGCCTGTTTTTCATCCAGGGATTTAAAGACATTTGGATATTTGTTTTCGATGAATTCATACAGTCCATTTTCATAGTCATCCAACTTGTTCAATGGCAAAGAATCGAGAAATCCACGTGTACCTGCATATAAAATAGATACTTGTTTTTCCATTGAAAGGGGTTGATATTGACGTTGTTTCAGGACTTCAACCAGGCGTGCTCCACGGGTCAATTGCTTTTGTGTTGAGGCATCAAGGTCACTGCCAAAAGCAGCGAACGCTTCGAGTTCTCTGTACTGGGCAAGATCCAGTCGCAGTGTTCCTGCAACCTGTTTCATGGCTTTTACCTGAGCCGAACCACCCACGCGAGATACAGATAAACCAACGTTGATTGCTGGTCGAACACCTGCGAAGAACAATCCGGGTTCCAGATAAATCTGGCCATCGGTAATTGAAATAACGTTTGTTGGAATAAAGGCTGAAACGTCACCCGCCTGAGTTTCAATGATTGGCAATGCGGTCAATGAACCGGCACCGAGTTCATCATTGAGCTTAGCGGAACGTTCAAGCAGTCTTGAATGATTATAGAAAATGTCTCCGGGATAGGCTTCACGACCAGGCGGTCGTCTTAAAAGAAGCGATACCTGACGATATGCAGCAGCCTGTTTAGAAAGGTCATCATAAATAATTAATGAATGTTGACCTTTATCTCGGAAATATTCACCCATTGCACATCCTGCATAGGGTGCAACATATTGCAATGTCGCAGGGTCACTGGCACATGCGGCAACAACGGTTGTGTATTCCATTGCTCCGTGTTTTTCCAGAATGGAAACAACCTGTGCAACTGTGGATTTTTTCTGACCACAAGCAACATATATACAATAAACATCTTTGCCTTTTTGATTAAGAATGGCATCAACGGCAATGGCTGTTTTACCAATTTGACGGTCACCAATGATCAACTCTCGTTGTCCACGTCCTACTGGCGTCATGGCATCGATTGCTTTCAATCCAGTATACATGGGTTCATGTACACTCTTTCTGGCAATAACACCTGGTGCAACCATTTCAACACGTCTGGTTTCCTTGGCATCGATAGGGCCTTTACCATCAATGGGTTCCCCCACTGCCGACACAACCCGTCCGAGAACAGCTTCGCCAACCGGAACTTCAGCAATACGTCCGGTTCGTTTGACCTGATCACCTTCTTTGAGTGCAGTGTCGTCACCCATAATTGCGATACCGACATTGTCCTCTTCAAGGTTTAAGACCAGACCTAAAATGCCGCCTGGAAACTCTACCAATTCAAGAGCCATAGCCTTTTCAAGGCCATAGACACGAGCAATTCCATCACCTACAGACAAAATAACACCCGTTTCACTTAATTCAATTTTTTTGTCGTAGTCTTTGATTTGCTCTTTAATAATCTGACTTATTTCTTCAGCTCTGATTTCCATGTTAGATACTTTCACCCCTTTTTATTGATTCTTTCATAGAAAGTAACTGTGTTTTTATACTCCCATCTAAAACAAGGTCACCAATTCTGGCGACCACTCCACCAATGAGCCTGGGATCTTGCTCAAATTCAATAATGATTTCTTTTCCGGTCAACTGTGACAGGGCCGTTCGTATCTGCTCGATTGAGTCAGAAGAAAGATCAGTCGCCGATACCAGACCTGCGCG
>PEAL01000433.1 GCA_002753725.1 Deltaproteobacteria bacterium | reverse complement strand
TATAAAAATTGGAAAAAAGAAGTCTTTCAGAACAAACAGCTATTTTTGAAGAGGCATTGGTTTATAGATTTTCTGAGTTGGAAAGCCCCCAAAATATGGCGATTGCATTTATGGCTTTTGTTAATCGTCGAATAAATAGCGAAATACTCCATGCAATTTTTCAAGCATCGCCAGGAATAACGAATTTGAAATTATCGATAGAAGATTGTACCAGATTGTTAGAACAACTCAGCAATTATTCATTTATAAAGCAAAAAAGAGACACTGTTTTTTTACTTCACGATGAAATGCAACGATTAATCAACCAATATTATTGGAAAAATCCTGTTATAGATCCAGATTTGTTTTTTCGGAAAAAAATTGCCCGGACAATGGTGTCATATTATGATGATCAGCTAAAAAATTCTGAAGGTAATAATTCAGCTGTTTTATCTGCGGAAAGATTTCATTATCAACTTTATGTTGATACGTCTTATGCTGTTAATGAATGTGTTGAAAACATGGATGACCTTTTAGAGCATTATCACATATACCATATTCAGTTGTTATTGCAGGAAGTCATACAAGAAAAAAATCATCAGATACAATTATCTGATAAATCTTTTCAGATTGATATTTGCGATCAGTTAAAGATTGATATTTGTCAAATGAAATGGTTAAATGCGCAATACCGATGTGAGGAAGTTCTTATTATATTTAAAAATATTGAAAAAGATAAATCTAAAACTGAGATATTGGAAACAAACGCCCAAAACAGAATTGACATTTTCAGTTCTGTAGGGGAAGCATATGTATGGCTATATCAATTTGATAAGGCCATTCAATTTTTTCAAAAAGCCGCTAAATCTGCCAGACAGTTAAACGATACTGTTCAGGAATCATGGATGAAAAATTGGGTTGGATATTCTTATATCCGTATGGGAAACTATAACAGAGCATTTTCCACGATAAAACAAGCGATTAATCGTATGATCCATGAAGGGCAAAAATGTGTTAAAAATAATAATAAAATACAGGCTCTCGATAAATTTACCGCTCGTTTAGGAATAATGTATGGCAATTTAAATTTACTTCGATACCAGGGTGGCTATTATGAAGCTTCTATTTATGGAGAGATCGCTGTTTCAGTTTTGAAAAAACAAGACAACAAACAGGAATGTGCAAAAATGTTAACAGCTTTGGGAGAAAGCTTGAAATTTTCCAATAAATCATATCATGCATTTTTGGCATTTCAATTGGCGCAGACATTAACTCAGGATCCTTTAATACAGGCAAGAACTGAAATTTATTTGTCACTGATTCATTACCGTCATTTAGACTACATTTATTTAATAGAAAATTTTTCTTTAATAGCATCCAGAACAACGGTGATGCCTTTTTTTCAACAGCTTTCAAATGTCCAAATTGATGAAGCTGAAGCGGCTTTGAATCGTTCAGAAAACTGGTTGAAAAATTCACCCCATCGTCTGGAAAGAAGCACCTTAATGTTTTATAAAGGGCTGTTTTATACGGTCAAAGGAGCGTGGGATAATGCTATTGAAAATTTTTCAAACTGTGAATCACTTTGTCAAGAAATATCTCATGGGAATCTTCTTGCGGATGCGTGTGTAGAACGAATGCGCTGTTTATACTTTTCAAAGAATCTAACATGGGAACAATGTCTTGACTTTGATAAACAATTAGAAGCGATTGGCGATGATTTTCATAATATTCAAGCTAAAAAATGGAATATTATGGGGAATGTGCAATATGATTTATATATAAAGAATCGAAATTTTGATCATTTTAAAAAAGCCATTTTGTATTATCTTCATAGTTGTGAAAGTATGTATAATTTTGGAAAAATCAGAAAAGGTCGTTTTTATAATGCATTACGAACATTTACACATCGATTGTGCCAGTTAAAAAGTTCTGATTTACCGAAGGTTGACGAATTAGAATCCCTCCGTGATATATGGGAATGGGAAAAAGATGAGTTTCAGGTAACGATTCGCTATAGTCATATCTTAAATGAACTTCTTGATTTTACCATTCTTCGTGTTCAATCTAAGGGAGATCCTGATAAATTAATCAACTATCAAAAAAGTTTATCCCAAAAAGTAAAAGACTGGGTTCAATTTGGCGGTGAGCAGCAACGTTTGGTGCCGATGTATGCGCAATTGTTATTGCAGATCAGTAAAGATTTAGAAGATAATAATGCTCAAATTGATGCCTATCATTTGCTAGGTTATGCCCACTATATTAATAATACCATGTTTCTGGCACATTATTTCTACCAAAAAAGCCTTGATATTATCAGCCACCATGATCGTTTAAACAGTTTGTTTTATGCACGATTGTTAATTAGACTTACAGCACCATTATCTCGTAGAGAAGTTTTTATAAAAATTGTTAACTTTTGCAGGAAAAAGGATGTACGAGATGAGTTCTTAAAATTCAAAAATTTGCTTGGCAAGAATTTGATTGATACAAACAAAGACTTGGAAACAGCTGAAACGATATTATCAAACAATGAAAAGATGTTCATTAGAGAACAACCCAACGATTTTTTTGAAATCAAGGCGTTACTTTATTTCAGAAAAGCTGAGCAGTTAATGGTTGATGATTTTGATAAGCAGAGGTTAATTGAAAACAGCTATAGACAATCCATAGAAGCAGTGAATCAAATGAAAGACAAAGACTACAACCGGTATATGAAATCCATAGAAGGCTTAATTACTTATTATTACTTATCTGATCAATATGATGAAAAAGAAGATGAGATAAACAGATTATTGTCTGAACTGACAGCCATTAACCGAGAACATTACAAACCACATGTTATGGCTCATGCTGAGATAACCATGGGAGATAATCAATTTGATCGTATTTTTGACTCCTCAGAACCTGTTGTGCATCTCCAAAAAGCGTTTAAGCATTATTTAAATGCAATGAACTATTATTATGATCATTCTGAGATGGAAATTTTTGAATGTGCAAGACTTGTGATTCAAAGAATTGCTGAACTTCCCAAAGAATTTGTTCTCATTTTATCCCAAGACATTTACCCCCCATTAGGATATTTGAAAACAGCCGGTGAAAATGCCGATAAACTTTATAAACTGATTGAAGAATGTTTGATCATACATGGTGAATTATTATGAAAAGCAACCAACTGGATTATTCAAAATTTTTTTTGGATTATTATTCAAAGAAAAAACATCCTGATAGTGAAATGAATGTTACCTTGGAATCTGATACACAGCAATATCAGCCTGTCAAGCATAAAAAAGGTTCAAAACAATTTGCCCTGAGCAGCGGTTGTTAATGATATGTATTTTCCATTGGCGCCTATTTTATATTCACTGGAATTAACCTATGCCTGCACAAACAGCTGTTCAGGTTGTTCGAATATATGGCACCATCATCGAGAGACATCAGAGGATTTATGGAAACAGATCTTAGACAATATTGCACCATCAACTGACCGCCAAAAATATGCAGAATTGATACGGATTACCGGCGGTGAACCGACGCTGCATAGAAATTTTTCACATATTATACACTATCTTGATACCTTTCAAATACCGCATGCCCTATTTACCAATGGCCGATGGGCCGATCCCATGAAAATTGTGGAAGTATATCTTTCCTGCCAAAACTTTGTTGGTATGCTGATCAGTCTTCATGGCCATACCGAAAACATTCATTGGCAGTTTGTTCAAAACTCTGACAAAAGGGTGTTTAAAGAAACCTGTGATAATATCATTTTCGCATCGCAACAAGGACTGGTCATTTATACCAATACGGTTCTTACACGATATAATTGTGAACATATTGACGAAATGGTCACATTTTCTAAAAACCTTGGGGCAGAATGTGCTGTGTTTAATCGACTGATCGGTCCGAACCATCCCCTACAACCAACCCATGAACAATTAAAAAATGCAATTGCACACATTGAATCCCATTCCATGGAATGTCATATAGGCAATTGTATTCCGTATTGTTTTTTCCAGAATTCATCAGAAGGTTCTAACGCAGGCATTGAACATTGTACAATATCACCCGATGGATGGATTCGCCCGGATAACCTGACAAACTATGTGTTTGGTAATATTTTAAAACAATCCATTGAAGAAATCTGGCAATCAGATAAGGCCATGCGATACAGAACTTTTTTGAATCAAAACTGTTTGCAATGCAATGCACTTTCCTGGTGCCGCGGGGGAGAGCGCTCTGAAATCATCGAATACGGATTGAGCAAAGACAGGTTGATGAAGCAGCCGATTACAAAGACGCTTCAAAAAAATTTGGTTTTTAACCCTGACTGGAAGCCATTCCCGCTGTTTCGCATACGAAAAAGTATGTCCGGCTATATACTCACACGCTATAATATTTCTATCCCTGTGGATACTGAGCTAAAACCAGTATTGGATGCAATGAATGACGGCAGAACGGTTGTCGAACTACAACAAATGTTTGGAGATAGTTTATTGAATGTTATTGGTATATTGTATGAAAAAGGGTTTATTGAATTAAAAAATAAAAAAA
>PEAL01000432.1 GCA_002753725.1 Deltaproteobacteria bacterium | reverse complement strand
TCTTTTGAATCTTCTCTATTGCGCTTTGCGCAAACAGTCCCTTTTACTTGCTTGCTTTTTTACTTGCATATTCTTTAAGCTCACTGACCTCGAGAGAAAACCAGCCGGAACCCCAGGTAGTTGTTGCGAAAGCCGGGCTCGATCCTGTAGCGGTTAGCAGACCGGCAGTTCCAGGCGATGTTGATCCAGCTACCGCCGCGCACAACGCGCGAGCCGGTATCATTATCGACAATTAGTGGATCAATAGCACTTTCTGTAGATAACTTAGAGTATGTATCTGCACACCACTCCCAAACATTTCCATGCATATCATAGATTCCCCACAGATTTGGTTGAAAACTTGCCACTGCCATTATTTTTTCTGGATTGACTCCTTTGCATTCGTCAGAGAAACCGCTACCATAATTAGCTTTAGAACAGTCAGGCTGGTCTCCCCAACTATATCGCGTCTGAGTTCCTGCCTTTGCTGCATATTCCCACTCAGCTTCTGTAGGAAGTCGATAGACACCCGCAAGTGTGTCATCACGTTCGTTTAACTTTTTTATAAATTGTTGCGCCTCATACCAGGATACCCTTTCTACAGGACAATCTGATCCACATTCTGTGAATCTGGATGGATTTTCCTCCATAACAGCCATCCATTGACGCTGTGTAACCTCAGTTGTTTGCATGTAGAAATCTTTTGTAATGGTAACCTGATGCCTGGGTTCATCGGAATATCTCATTCTATCTTTTTCAAGGGTTCCCATAAAAAATGAACCTGCTCTTATCCTTACAAACTTCATGTTCAATGAATTGGAGATGATATCATGTGTTTCTGAACGCCAAACTTCTTGTTTAATTTGATCCTTTTGCTGCTGTTCTGGTTCAATATTGTTTTTTTTCTGTTGGTTTTCAGGTTCGTTAATTATTTTGTTTTGATCAATCGGATGAACTTGCTGCTTTGGACCAGGAAATATTTCTTTTGTGTTCTCTTTAGTTTCTTTGTTAAATGGTTTTACAGGTGTTAATGGCTCATCTTTGATTTTAATGAAAAGAATGTTATAAACTATTTCACTTAAAGGAATATCAAGCATATAAGCAGCTGCAGGTATTGAATATATTGTGCATAAGGGGATAACACATAAAAATACAATCAATATTTTCATTTCATTTCTGATTTTCATATATGTCAGGGCCGTGCTGGCAAAGATCTTAAATAGCACAATCATAAATATTAAAAATGCAGCACCACCTGAAATAGAAAAAGCTGTTTTTTGAAAAGTAATGTTACTGACATAGGCTGGAAAGAATTGGTATACAATTGTCAATGTCATCAAACACATCAGCAAAAGAGAAAAAACAAATAAAGCAGCTTCAAGCCATTGAGGAAGTTCTTTTGTTTTTTGGGGACGAACATCTTTGGGTTGAACTTGGTGTGGCACTGGTTTTATTATTCTCGCATCTTCATTTTTTTCAATGATGGTCTTAATTTCTAAAGCAGCGTCTTTCAAGGCTGTTGAAAGATCTGATGAAGAATGCTTATCCAGTGGTTTACCATGAAAGCGGCATTGAATTTTCGATAAGCAATCCCATTCAGACCAATCACAATCACTAATAATAATCGGATATATCACTAATCCTCTTGAAACCTCATCTTGAATGAGTGGCAGTTCGGTTTCACGAATATATTTTGAAATTAAAAAATTGTTTGAAACAAGCAATACAGCGATATCTGCATTAGTGATTGCCATCTGAATTTCTTTTTCCCAGACATCGCCCCCTCTAATTTTGTCATCCACCCAGATATCAAAATAATGTTCTTGTGAATAAACTTTCAGAAAATTCACAAGTGCATCTTTCCATTGGGTTTCTTTGTGGCTATAGCTAATAAAAATATGTTTGTTGTTTGTGCTTTGTTTCATTTCATGAGGATCCAAAAAAGTCATGCCAGAACCTTCGACAGGCTATCCGGCTCAGCTACCAGCACTGGCATGACAATTTTGTTTTTGCCCTGATTACTCAGGGGCAGGATTTGGTCCCGGGTCAGTGAAAGGTATCCACCTTTTTCAGTGAGCTTGAGAGAAAACCAGCCGGAACCCCAGGTTGTTGTTGCGATTGCCGGGCTCGTTCCTGTTGCGGTTAGCAGACCGGCAGTTCCTGGCGTTGTTGTTCCAGCTACCGCCGCGCACAACGCGCGAGCCGGTTTTCAGGACCATACCCCAAATCGGTTAATTACATTTGTCCGCAAGCCATGTGCATCTGCCTTTTTTGTAAATTCAATCAAAGGCATCATATGTCGCACCATTTCGTCAATTGACCAGGTGCCATGAAGACATTTGGCCTCATATAATCGGTATTTTTCTATAAAACGTATTCGGCTTTGCGGTGACAATAATATTTTTTCAGAAAAAACACGATATCCCAGAAATGGGATGCCATGTTTTACCTTGTTTAACTGGATATTTTCTTTGAGTTTTAGTAATAAATGATTATCAAGAAAAACAATAATATTATCAAGAAGTTTTTTTAGCTCACATTGGGAATTACTCAGCAAAATAAAGTCATCCATATACCTGATGTAATGTTTGACCTTCATTATTTCTTTTATCCAGTGATCGAATTTACCAAGATAAAAATTTGCCAGATGTTGTGAAATCAAATTTCCTATTGGAAGTCCCTTGCCAGATTTTGTTTGATATGTATCCAATATTATGGCAAAAAGGTCAAGTACATCCTGATCCTTCATTTTTCGTGCTAACATGTCAATGACAGTTAAATGATCGATAGAGTCAAAATATTTTCGAATATCCAGCTTTAAGTACCACGCGTTTATTCTGCAAAATTTTTGTGCGCGATTAATGGCTGCATGACTGCCCTTGTTCTTTCTGCAAGCATATGAATCATAAATTGCATATTGTTCAAATACAGGTTCACAAATGTTCATCATTGCATGATGTAAAACTCTTTCGGGAAATGATGCTGCGCATATATCTCTTGGCTTTGGGTCATGCACACGAAAAAAGTAATAATGTCCAACATCAGGTTTGCGTTTTAACAAATCCAACCTTAATTTTTCGATATTCTTTTCAAATGAGGCTTTAAAATCAATCACTTCAGATCTGTCATGTTTACCTTTTACCGCTTTTTTGTATGCCATACATAAATTTTCATAAGTGCATATCTTTTCATATAAATTTCCTGAACGAATCATATCAATGTTTATTCCTGAGAATTTATTTCGTTTTTGGTTATTGCGATGATTTCGTCACCATATTTTTTTATCCTTGCATCACCCAATTTATCGACTTTTGACAGGCCTTCTTTTGTCTGAATACGATTTTGTGCAATAAAAGCCATCTGCGCATTATTCATAATCGTATATAACTGAACCGCTTCTTTTTTGGCTGTTTCTGCCCTCCAGTCTCGTATTTTTGCATATAGTGCAAAATCCTCAGGAGATAACACCTCACGATAATCAATTCTTTTTTTACCATCACTCTTAAAGGCATTTGAAGCAGATATTTCTGAATTTTTTCTATATTCATATTCAATGATTATGCTAAAGAAGGAATTATCTCCATTATTGATAAATTCACGATGCACAGTAATCACATTGACCTTTTCTAAAAATTCATTCAATTCTTTTTCAGAACCGCCTTTTGCAGAAATTGCAAAAACTTTATATTGTAAACTCATTTTGATCTCCGTTAACTAATTGTTTTTATAGTCAATTTATCGATTTTGCGTCGAGCGCAAAGCGCAATAGAGAAGCTTCAAAAGCGATTCGGCTTACGTCCCTTCAGCGCGACTCTCTTTTGAATCTTCTCTATTGCGCTTTGCGCAAACAGTCCCTTTTACTTGCTTGCTTTTTTACTTGCATATTCTTTAAGCTCACTGACCTCGAGAGAAAACCAGCCGGAACCCCAGGTAGTAGTGGCGAAAGCCGGGCTCGATCCAGTCGCGGTCAGCAGACCGGCAGTACCCGGCGTTGTTGATCCAGCTACCGCCGCGCACAACGCGCGAGCCGGTGTCATTAACTATCAATGGATCAACTGCATCCTGTGTTGACAAACTTGAATATGTATCTTCACACCATTCCCAAACATTACCATGCATATCATACAATCCCCACGCATTGGGATTCAGTTGGGCAACAGGATGTGTTTTGTTTTTATCATACCATGCATACTCAGCTAATTGTGCACTGTCATCTCCAAAGCAATATTCAGTTGTGGAACCTGCCCGACATGAATACTCCCATTCTGCTTCAGTGGGTAAGCGATAAGCATCTGTTTTGTCCATTTGATTCAATTTTTGAACAAACGACTGTGCATCATTCCATGATACGCTTTCTACTGGTAAATCTTTCCCTTTAAACGATGATGGATTGTTACCCATAACAGCTTCCCACTGTTCCTGTGTTACCTGTGTAATTCCCATATAAAATGATTGGCTGATGGTTACCTTGCGCTGATCTTTTTCTTCTCCCATCATAAACGTACCTGATTGTATGCGCTTGAATGTTAGCCAAAATACATCATTACAAGCATC
>PEAL01000431.1 GCA_002753725.1 Deltaproteobacteria bacterium | reverse complement strand
TCTTCCATCATTGGTCATTGTTTTGCTCTTTAAATGGTGATCCCGTTCGAGCACTGGTCAGTGGAAATGGAATGGATATTGTTTCGTTTAAAAAGTATACTTCAGTTGGTTTTCAACAGGTGTATGCTTATAAATCTGAAAGTTTAAAAGGAATTTTCAGGACAGCACTGGGCCGAAAATTTCAACATAAAGATTCCGTTAGCGATAAAGTGCTTCCACTGCTTGCTTTGAATCACAAAGATTGTGATTGTCCACTTTGCAGGCTTTTTGGAAGTGAATATGAATCGGGTAAAATTAAATTTGAAGATTTGTTGTTTTCAACCCCGCCTGAAGAAAAAAAATTTGATCATGTCGCTATTGATCGTTTTACTGGAGGTGCTGTTAATCAAAAGAAATTTGATGATTATTCACTGGTCGGAACACCCAAAAAGCCACTGAAACTGGAAGGAGCTTTGTGGATCAGAAAAGATTTATCAGAAAATGATAGAAATAATTTGAATGCTGCTTTTTGGGACATCAAAAAAGGTTTATATCCTTTAGGCGCTAAAGCGGGTATTGGATATGGGCAGGTTCAGGATATTGTACTTACACCTCCCATTATAAAAGAATCAAAGGCTGACAGCTTTTATAACAACCAAAATACGAAATTACCAGACAAAAAAATAACAGATGCTAACATTTCTATAAGTGAAGAAGCTGTTTACTTTCCGCATTACTTTTTAAAACCCCATCAAAAGGTTCATCGCAAAACCATTCCCTTGGATCACTTAAGCCTTCATCATAATGACTGTTGTACAGGAAAAATAACACTTACTCTGACAACAAAAACACCGTTGATTGTTCCAGATACTGAAAATGATGATGCTTTTCATTTAAAGAGCAAAACAATGACCAATGATGGAAGATATCATAAAAGCTATGCTTTTTTTTCTATCAATGATGAGATCATGATTCCGGGTTCAGAAATCAGGGGAATGATCAGTTCTGTATTTGAGGCGCTTACCAATTCATGTTTTCGAATATTTGAAGAAAAGCATCGATTGTCCTGGCGCATGGAAGCAGACCCTGATATTTTGGGCAAATTCAAACCCGGCCGTGTCATTCAATGCGAAGATGGTCTTAGAATGGTTAAAATGGAAGAATATCGTTACCCATTTTATGATAACAAGGATTTAGACTATTCTTCATGGGAAGGTGAGGAAAAACCTGTTTATGATCACCCCACACCTTCCGATAAAATGATTTCAACCCTGTCTGAATATAATCGTAACCATAGACCACCAGACAATACAAAAGCATCCTTTAAAATCATAAAACCTGAATCTTCATCCAAAGCATCTTTTATGTATACAGCAACACCGGCTGATAATGAACAAATACATGATACAAATTGCGTTCTTAAAAAAAAGGTCAATGGATATTTGAAAATTTCAGGGCCAAACAAAGTGGAAAAAGAAAAATCAGATAAAAAAGGAGATGATCAATTACCAAACCCTATTCAGCATAATAGAATATATTCACAAACAATTTTTGTTCAAAATGCGCAACGAAAAAAAGATCGAACTCGTTTAATTCCTGAGTTTATTTTTTTAGGTACGAATGTGAAATACACTATGAACAAACGGTGTGAACGTGTATTTGTAGAACCGGAAAATATCAATCATAAAGGCATTCCGATTTCACAGCAAGCGAAAGAATTGTTTAAACAACTGGTAAACGATTATCGCAACAACGCCGAACAACAGGAAACACCAGATGTTTTTAGAACAATTCTTCCTGAAAAAGGAAAAATAGAAGAAGGTTTACTCGTTTATTTTAGAGAAGAGCAGGACGAAGTTGTTGAAATCATTCCTGTAAAAATATCCCGCAAAGTTGATGATCGATTCATAGGAAAACGATTGTCAAAAGCGTTACGTCCATGTCATGGTGAATGGCTGGAAACAGATGATTTATCGGGCATTAATCAATATCCTGAGAAAAAGCTGTTTACCAGACATCCAAAAGGCCTGTGCCCGGCATGTCAATTGTTTGGTACGGGCGCCTACAAAGGGAAATTACGATTTGGATTTGCAACATTAACCAATGATCCTGTCTGGTTAAACTCAGGTGATCATTCTCAGATACTTCCCTTGCTTGAACGGCCAAGACCCACATGGGCAGTACCTAATGCAACACAGTCCAGTAAAGTTCCCGGAAGAAAATTTTATATACATCATCACGCATGGAAACATATTCAAGCCAAAAACCACCCTTCAACAGGACAATCTATTGACATTGATATCAACAATCGAACGGTTCAGCCACTTGGCTGTAATAATACATTTCAATTTGATATTCATTTTGAAAATCTTCAAATTCATGAGTTGGGATTATTACTGTATACCTTACAACTGGAAGAAGGCCTTTCACATAAACTGGGAATGGGAAAAGCATTTGGTTTTGGTAGTATTGATCTCAACATGAAAACTTTATTACTGTTAGATCCAAAAGATAATCAATGGATCAATAAGACAGATCAAACTGACATTTTCATTGACAAGGGAAAAGAACATTTAGAAAAATTATTTGAAAAAAAATGGAATTCAATTGACCATATCAATGATTTGAAATCACTTTTATGTTATACAGAAAACGAAATAATTTCTGTATTTTATCCTCTGCTGCGCCAAAAAGATTATCCAGATCAGGATTTACCTGGTTATGAAGAATTAAAACAGAATTTTCAACAGGGTATTCAAATCAGACAGCATTTACTGACAACCCCTTGGACACCCTGGGCGTACAGGGAAAAAAAACTGAATACTTTGGGAGACATCATAACTGAGCCCCCTTCTGAAACTGAAATTATAACTGAACTGCCTTCTGAAACTGAAAACATCACTGGGCCGCTTTCTAAAGCTGAAGTAATGATTGAACCATTTTCAAAGGCTGACAAAATTGTTTATCCTGTTTCAAAAGTTGAAATAATCAAATATTTGCAAATCAGGTCAGCCACTATGGAAATACCGCATGATGCACAATGGGTCTTTTTAACTGGAAATAATGCTTATGGCAAGACAACACTGTTACAGGCCATTGTAACCGGACTTTATGGAAAAATATACAATGATACCAGGGATGAACCGTTTTATTCTGAGTGCGATATCAGAATAAAAATTGATGATCGTTGGACAAATGATTTGAAGAATAAACTATTCAAGTCCTACAAAAATTTTGTTGCATATGGACCTTCCAGATTAAATATTTCCTCAGGAGATGCCAGAAATATAAAAAGATATCATTCTCTGTTCGAAACAGATAAAGTTTATTACCATGATATTGAAGATGAATTATGTCATTTTAAGGATCGTAACTCACAAAGGGTTGACCTTATTAAATCAATATTAGAAGATTTGATGCCCTCCATTGACTCAATAGATATTAAAGAAGATAAAAAAACTCAACGATTTTACGTTAGATACATTGAAAAAAATACTCCAGATATTTTCAAACTCTCAGAGCTTTCATCTGGTAACAAAAGTATTCTTGCAATGATTGGGGATCTGATTATTCGTTTTACCAATGACCAGGAGGGAGCAATCAAAGATAAAAAGGATTTTAAAGGACTTGTTATTATTGATGAGCTTGATTTGCATTTGCACCCTATCTGGCAAAGAAAATTACCTGAGTTGCTGTCGGAAGCATTTCCAAAAGTTCGGTTTATTGTCTCAACCCATAGTTTAATTCCTTTTTTAGGCGCACCTAAAAATTCTGCATTTTTTAAAGTCAATCGTAATCATGATCATTACATTAATGTCGAACGAATTGATATTGATATTTCAAATCTCTTACCCAATACAATTTTGACATCACCTTTATTTGATATGGGTGAAAATGGGGTCACATCTTGATTATTGCACTTAATTTATTTGCTAAATCAAAATCTAAAATAACTCTCATTAAGTGCAATAATCAAGATGTGACCCCATTTTCACCCCTGGATAAAATAAGATTACCAAAACCAAAACTACCACGAAGACTACAGTTGATCTAAACTATAAAAAAAAACTACCGGACAGCTTAGGTATGTGGTGTTGCTGTGAAAGGCAAACATGACAAAATATGATCAAGATATGGCAAAATGGGTGAAAAAATGGAAACAGGCAACACCTGCTTTACTTGAAATTCGAAAAAAAGAGCTATCAACATTCGATTATTCTCAAAACTATAAACTCATTGATGAAATGCTACAGTATGCATGCGAGCATAGAAATGAAAGAACAACAACAGGTCTTATTGAACAACAACGCTTATTTAAGAAATTTGCCCAAAAAGAGGGACTTATCAAATGAATCTATTATGTGAATCAGCTTTGGAAATGCAAACTTTTATGCAAAATGAAGGATGGGAATTTTGTTTTATTGGTGGGCTCGCCTGTGAGCTTAGCGTTCGTACTCAAGTTTGTTGACAACAGTATCTCGTTCAATTGCGGCCTTGTTTGAATCTGACAAAAATTCAAAACACATATCAAAACATCCGGAATCGTTATTATGGCGGGTATTCTGACT
>PEAL01000064.1 GCA_002753725.1 Deltaproteobacteria bacterium | reverse complement strand
ATAAATAATGAAACAAAACAATCCACTGCCAATAAAAATAGCACTCATCGCGCCACCATATCCCTTGTCAGAATTTCCATCACCGCCGCTGGGCATATGCTACGTTGCTGCTGCTTGTGAACGCGCAGGTGCGCAAGTACAGTTATTGGACTATATTATCAGTGAATATTCACCGGAAAAACTGAAAAATTCCTTAGATGATTTTCAGCCGGATATTGTCGGCACAACATCAGTGACCATGAATTTTCAAAAAACCGCTGAGATCTTGAAAACAGTCAAAAAAGTGCATCCTCATGTCATCACCATCATGGGGGGCCCCCATGTTTCATTTGATTATGAAAATGTGCTTCGATCCATTCCAGAAATAGATATCATTGTTATTGGTGAATCCGAAAAAACGCTCCTGTCGCTACTTCCGATGGTTAAAGACCGATCCCAATGGCCAATCATTCCGGGGATTGCTTTTTATGAAAACACTGGGGTTGTAGTGACTCAGCACCAACCATTAATCGAAAACCTTGATGAGCTTCCCTTGCCAGCACGCCATTTGCTGAATATTCACAAATATCATACTCTGGGATTTCCCATCAGTATCATCACCAGTCGGGGATGTCCCAATCAATGTATTTTTTGTCTGGGAAGGCGGATGGTCGGTCAGAAAGTCAGGTATCGATCGTTGGAAACAGTGGTGGATGAAATTGAATCTTTAATGCAAATGGGCTTTGACTTGATCAACATTGCCGATGATCTTTTTACTGCCAATAAAAAACGTGTGATTCAATTTTGTGAACTTATCAAAGAGCGCAATTTGTCGTTTGTCTGGAGTGCTTTCTCTCGTGTCAATACCGTTGATCCTGAAATTCTTTCCATGATGAAATCTGCGGGATGTTATGCGGTTAGTTTTGGAATAGAATCCGGCAACCCTGAAATGTTGAAACGTATTCGCAAAGGGATCACGCTGGATCAAGCGCGGTATGCCGCCAAATGCTGTAAAGCATCCGGCATTCGAACCCATGCATCTTTTATGGTGGGCTTACCGGGGGAAACCCATAATAGTTTGAACGATACCCTCAAATTTGCTGAATCGTTGGATATTGAATATGGGTTCCATTTTCTTGCGCCATTTCCAGGAACAACAGTCCGGGAAAACATCCATGAATACGATTTGGAAATTTTGACCAATGACTGGAAACAATACGATGCCAATCAAGCCATTGTCCGGACATCCGAGCTTTCGCCTCAAGATATTGACCAATTTGTTGAAAACTGGTCCAAAGAGCAGAATGATTTGTGGGCACAACATCTTGAAGCCTATCAACACGGAGACCCCCTGGAACCTCATGAAAAAGCCAATGTTGAAGAATATCACAAGCGGCGCTTTATCTTCTGGTTGCTTTCCGAAGACCTCATTGAAAAAATGGGAACCTTTGACAGTCAAACAGATCATTCATTGAATGCTCTTTGCCAAAGAATTTCTCAACAGGTTATACCAAAAGAACCACTGATGGATATAGCCTTTGTTCAAAAACACTTGACACCACTGGTGGATAAACAATTTATTCACTGTGTGCCAGAAGCCTCTAAGCATGTCTGGCAATGGTAATAATTATGAATACACAAGAAACGATCTCAGCTATCATTGAGTGCATACCTATTTTAGAAAAAATTGCAGATCAATTTGAACTTCTGGAAAACTTGTCAGAATCCCAGCGCATCGCTTTGATTACTGCTGCTGGAAAAATCTCGCGGCCTGACCCTGAGGAAATTAAGAAGCGTAAAATAATTAAAAAACATCAAAAGCGTAAGGCGATTGTGGAAAAAGAACGCAGGTTACGGGCGGCCACAGGAATCAGACAAGCAAGGGAAGCCAAGGTTTTTTCAGCCCCCCAACAGATTTCGCATATTGGAATAGATGATGGAGATAAAGCCTGTGAACAACGATTGGAAACCCCACGTAATTGCTATGTGTGCAAAACAGAATTTATAAACCTTCATCATTTTTACGATACCATGTGCATGAAATGCGCAGAACTCAATTACCAAAAGCGATTCCAGACAGCTTCTTTAAAAGGGCAGGTGGCCCTGATCACCGGATCCCGACTCAAGATCGGGTACCAGGCCACCCTGATGATGTTAAAGGCCGGAGCAATAGTCATTGCCACCACCCGCTTTCCCAATGATTCAGCCCTCAGATTTTCCCGGGAACCTGATTTTTCTGATTGGGGACACAGGCTTCGGATCTATGGACTGGATTTGCGTCATATACCCAGTGTAGAACTGTTTTGTGATTATATTAAAGATAGATACCAGCGCCTGGATATTCTTATCAATAATGCTGCCCAGACAGTCCGACGGCCGGCGGGGTTTTATGCGCATCTCATGGAAAATGAAACACGACCGGTGGCAGACTTGCCCCAAAATGCTCAGACCCTTCTGGGTCAGTATCAGAGCTGTATTTCTCAGCTTGAATACAGGCAAACAGATAAACCAGAAAAAGACGTACCCGTCACTTGGAATGTTACAGCACCTGGTGTTGGGATGCGAATGTCTGCCAGGTTGTCCCAGATCCCTTATTCCTATGATCATTCCCTGGATGTGCCAAACGTTTTTCCCGCAGAAAAATTGGATGCCGACCTCCAGCAAGTGGACCTTCGGAAAACCAATTCCTGGCGGCTTAGACTGGGAGAAATTCAAACGTCAGAAATGCTGGAAGTTCAACTGGTTAATTCCGTGGCCCCTTTTGTTTTATGTAATCGCCTGATTGATTTAATGAAACTTGACTTCACCGGGAAAAAACACATTGTCAATGTTTCAGCAATGGAAGGTAAATTCCTGCGGTTTAAAAAAGGCAGCCGTCACCCTCATACCAATATGGCCAAGGCATCCTTGAACATGCTCACCCATACTGCGGCCAAAGACTTGGCTAAGTATGGGATTTACATAAATGCCGTTGACACTGGCTGGGTCACGGATGAAGACCCTGCCATCCTGGCCAAGCAAAAGCAAGACCGCCATGATTTCCAGCCTCCATTGGACATAGTGGATGGAGCGGCCAGGGTCTGTGATCCTTTTTTCCACGGCATTTTGACGGGTAAACACTGGAGTGGTAAATTTTTAAAAGATTATTTTCCCATTGACTGGTAGCCAGGGATAGAAGAATCATCCATGTGTATTGATTAATTTATAAAGAATGATACGATCATCTCCTGATTCCTGAAAACGCATCATCTGAATAAAATCTTTTTTATGATAAGACGTTCTGAAATCAAACCATTCTTCAGGCCACCAGCGTTTTTCCCATAAAAAATAGTGAACATTGTGTCGTTTCAATTGATCAACCAGGTTCGTGTAACTGTTTCCTGCTAACGTTTGAAAATCGATACGCTGTCGGGAACAGATAGCACCTTGATACGACCGATTGGCATAAAAGTGAACTTTTTCGGAAACACTTGAAACTAAAAGCGTTGCCACAAAAACGGGTTGATTGCTTTGCTCTATTTTTTCAATGGTTTCACCCATCAATCGATAAATATATTTATCTTCTTCTCTGGATTTTAAATTCTTTCCAAGACCAAATACCAATATAAATAGACAGATACATACGACAGCACTCCCTGGTTTCATTTTAAAATAATTTGATAAAAACTTTTTTCCAGATTCAATTCCAAAAGCAGCAAAAACCGATGTTGATACAATAGCCAATGCAAAATAGCGGTATTCAATCATCCATGAATGAATGATATGAACGAAAACGATGCAAAAACTTGATACAGACATGATGAGAAAAAACCATAGCCTTGGATCTTCCTTTACTTTTTTTCTAATATGAAAAAGTCCTGCAATAAAAAATATAATAAATGGATAGAAAAAAGCCTCACAAGCATTATTGATCAAAGCTCCCAATGCTACAAAGTGAATCTGATGTCTTGCATTGATAATAAAATTATCCAGAAAACCAAATCGATTCTTGTGGGAGATCTCTTTTAATAATGATCTAAGGTATTCATATCTGTTCAGAGGCTCACTAAATTTTGTGCCAATCTCATCGATCCGATAAAAATGGTGTACGGATATCCCCCAAACCAACTCAAGAAAAATGCTGATCACGATGATAACAGCAGCTATCCCACAACATTTGATAAAAACACTTTTTTTATTGTTCGCTACAATGAATAAATAAAGAAACATTGATGGAAAACTAACAATCGCTTCGATCCTTGCCCATGTTGAACAGAAAAAGCAAACAAAACTCAATAATAGAAATCCCCATTTTCTATGATCGATATATTGTATGAATGTAAGAATTCCCATAGCCAGAAAAAACCAACAAACAGGTCCCCTTAAAACATCTGCAGATCGAGCAACAAAAACCGGAAGTAAAGCGTATATCAATGTAACAAGCGTACTTGTTTGAACAGAAAAAAAACGTCTTGTCAGAAAATAAATTGGAAGCAGCGTCAGACATCCAAAAAAGCAGGAAACGGTGATGGCAGCAGTCAAAAAATCACCCGTAAGCGGATATAAAAAAGCGATCAATTGAGGATAAATCGATAAATAAGACACGCCACAATTATACAAACTATCAATATTATTATAATACAGGGCTCGTGCCTGATGCACATACAAAACACCATCAGAATTGATAATATAGGTATATTCGCAGGCAAACAAACGAATCACTACGCCCAAAAGAATCACCAGAAATGCAAGACGATAATTATTTTCTGGAAATTCAAGAGTCTTCATTCGTTGAAAAATTGATGCTAACACGTATTTTTTACCTCCTTATACTATTTAAAATAAAGGCCCTTTCATCAATCGCCACCAACCGATGCCATACATATCTTTAATGCGCTTGATAGCTTGTTCTGATGTAAAAACAGGATGTTCACAATTCAACGATATTTGATGATGTTGTCCTTCACTATTCCATATATCACATGGCGTTATCAGGCACGATCTCCCTATTCCCAAAGGAAAATAATTTTTATCAAAAATGTCCTGGCACATACTGAAGTATTCAAATCCTCTGGGAGCACAATATTCAATAATGGTCGGTAAGATATTTAAGTGCGCCCCAGAAAGTTTGGCTGCTTGTAATGATTCTGGCAAGCCCTGTTTGCTGTATATCAGCAGTGGCACTGACGATCGAATCATTAAATTGGGTCTTGGGTTTAAAAATTTCCGCGACCAATGATCACCCGTTACAATAAAAAGGGCATCTGGCGCTTTCTGGCTGATACGATCAATAAATTCCCCCAGGACTTTGTCTGAATACCAAATATGACCAAATATTTTTAATGACCAGGTGGCATCGTATTCTTCCTTTAAATCATCGGGTATCTCTTTAAAAGGAAATCCCATTTGATATACCGGAATATCATACGGCGGATGATTGGATGTGCTTAATATCAAATTAAAGGAATCTTGTGATATATCAAAATTTTTATCAATATATTCAAATATTTGCTGATCATCCACCCCCCATTCATTAATCGGCCATCGTCCCATATGCCCACCGCCAAATACATGGTCAAACCCCTGATCTTTGCAAAAATCACCGATACGTTGCCAACTGAGATATCCGCCATAATACATGTTGCATTGATAGTTCAACCGTTTTAATTGGGGGGCCAGTGATGTCGGAAAGGGTTTTCTGGCAGATATCTGATAATTTGTTATGACACCAACATCTGGTAATCCGGTAATCATCGATGACAGGGATGTCATTGTTCCGGTTCCGGATGATAAAAAATTAGTCACCAGCAATCCCTCTTGTCCTAATTTTCGCATATTTGGCATGACATCAAAGGACTGATAAGCATCTAACAACGGCCATGCGTCAAAGCTTTCCATCACAAATAAAAAAACATGTCTGGGCTTTTTGGGCTGAATACCTCTGGCTGTCTTTTTCATGTATTCATCAAGATTGTTGCCAGATACCATTTTACCAAAATGCCGTTCAGCAGCATGTTGAATATCATTTTCTTGTATGTACAGGTTAATGCCATTGGCTTTTGAAAGCAGAAAAAATTGCTTGATCACGAATCGAAGGGCAAAATAGGGGTTGACAACCATCTTGTTTAGCATAGCATCACGTGTGACACCAGCATCTTTCAATTGAATGGGCCGTGAATGAATAGACCCTCTAAGTGTCAAAAAAAACAGAAAAAAAATACAGATAAGCACGCCAATTATTGGTATTGGACGATGTAAGGTTTTATGATGATGAAAAGAATAAAAGGGCCGGTTGATAAAATGCAATCCAATATATACAGATATTAACGTTGCGACTAACACGATACACGACAGTGAAAATACAGGGAACGTTTTCCATGTTGTTGATAATACTGCTGAAAAATCGTCGTATAAAACTCCAAATATCCACTGGTTGAAATTATCTTCATATTCAAGAAAAAACAAATAATTTGCTAAAAGAATAATGGCATTCAAGGTAGAAAAAAAGATCAGCATAAATTGTCGGGACAATCGGGAGATTGTAGGAAAAGGGTGAATCAGGCAAATGCTTGATAAAAGAAAGGGTAAAAGAGCAACATAAGCGCCCAGAGAAATATCAAAGCAAAATCCTACATACAGTGCTAATAAATAATCGAACACCGTCAGAGGTTCAGTAAAATATATTGAAAAACGAATCATCAAAACAATGCGATAGGTTAACATGATCAATGCACAAAAGAAGATCAGCTTAAAATTTTTTTGAGAGTCATCAATAAAAGTGGTGTATCGGTTCATTATTCTATTCATTAAGAGTTAAAAGGTTCGACCAATGCGCGTTCAAAGGCATCTAAACTACATGATTGTGCAAATGTCAAAGCATTGTGATGAAATTCATTTCGTTGACGCTCATCCATGCTTGCCATTATATTTATGGTTGAGCGCAAGTGATTCGAATCATTCGATTGAAAAATAAGCCCCAGTTCATACTGATGAACCCGCCAACCGGTCAGGTCATAATCACTGGCAATTACCGGCTTTCCAGATGCTGCTGCTCTCGATAAAACGCCACTTGAGCCAAAGTGATCGACATAGGGAAGCAACACAGTATCTGCCGCACAAAAACATAATTTTTCTTCCTGTTGACTGACATATCGATCCAGGATAATCGCTCGATTTTGTTTTTCCAAACGCTCAAGTTGATCGCGAAGCCCTGAATCAATGGATAGTTTTCCGGCGCACAATAAAAAAACCGGTGATGATTCTGGGATCGTGTTCATCGCTTCAATGACAAGATGAAGCCCTTTTCGGCGTGTCCCAATGCCAAACTGAAGCAAAATAAATCGGTTATCCGGAAGGTTCAACGCTGATCGGGCATCGTTTTGGTTGATAGAAAAATCTCCATCCCAAGGGTCGGGTAAAAGATGAAATGCCACAGTTGGAAAATACCTGGCTATTTGATCGATCCGTTGTTCATCCATTAAAAAGATATTCTTGAACCATTGATTTCGACACAATTTTCGAAAGCCTATTGATTTGATCATATTGGAAAAAGAAAATTTACCTTCAGATAAAAACCGCGGTCTAAAATAAACGCCGGAGACAGCTCCTTTGATTGTTTTTGGAGGATAGAACCCTATGGCTGTTTTTCGCAAACAGGTGGATGCAACAAGATCCAGTTCATTCATGAAGATATGATTTGAGGGGGTTTGCTTCTGGGCCAGTGATATACTGTTTAAACAATTTCCACCACGATAGTGTCCATTCTCATTAAACGCAGAGATTAAACAAATATCGTTGAGTTTGTCGGCAATGGCGTCTTCAATAAGAGGTCTGGATTGATCCCGAAGATCAGTCATTAGTGTCACATGAAAGTTATGATTCAAAAAAATTGTCGTCACATAGCGGATCCAGGTCAAATGATGACCGTCAACCTGTGGGTCAACAATCAAGATAGATTGTGATTTAACGTTCTTTGGATCATGTATGTTTATTTTTTGGGGATTCATTGATTTTTTAATCGTATGCATGAACTTTTCACAATTGTTTAAAATTCTCATCTTTACTGCACATCACTATAGATCAAAATTATCAGGAACAAAAGTTTTTTTTACACGATCAATACCGACCGTTTCATCAAACAACGAATAAATCCATCCTACCGTAATGTTCAAAAATTTTTATAGACCTTCAGGGAAAGGCCATCTCGCTTCATTTACCAGAAAACGCCTGAATAGCATCTTCCCGCGTATCACAGATATGAAACACACGATTCAGCTTGATCAAGCGAAAAATGGCCCCTACTTGATCAAGAACATTGCATATTTTAATATCCCCCCCATGTTTTTTGATTCGTTTGATACAGGCATTCAACGTACCGCACCCTGAACTGTCAACAAACTGTATATTTTCCATATTGAAGATGACCTTGTTTGGGGTTTCAAGAATGGAATGGGTGGCATCTTTGAAATCCTGACAATTGGCGGCATCCAGCGTATCTCCTGGAAGATTGACAATAACGATATCATCATCCCACTCCGCAAACTCAGGTAAATTTGTGATTTCTGTTTTAACTGGTTTCAACGTCTCAGTATGATCCATATCTGGTGCTGAGTTATCGTTCACTGCTGAAATATTTTTTTTATCGGGTGTTTTTTGTTCAACACTTGCCAGGTCTGTTGTTTTTTTAGATCGTTTGATTGAAAAAATATGCTTGCAATGGGAACAACGGACATTCAAACCTTTTTCTGGAATTCTGTTGTCATCAATGCGATATTTCTTTTGGCATTTTTCACAATGAACAATCATCTTGTCCTCCATATCTCTTTGACTCTCTTGTTGATAAATGATTTGAAAGCATCGGTTAAAAAAGATCGTTGTTTGAAAAGATCTTTATTTTTTTTTAGAAATTGAAGCATATAATTTGTTCGCAAATAAAATAATCGATAAAAATGGATTTGATATCGGGACACGTTCTTTTTAGACATCCTGGCTGCTGACCATTGGCATCGATGGTAATGATAGGATGGCATACGGTTGATTTCTTTACGATCCACCTGCGGAAGATGTTGATAATAAGGTGTATCAGGATAAGGCGTGAATATCTGTACCTGAACATAATCCGGTAAAATTTCCCTGGCCAGTAAGATGGAGCGCTTTATATCTTCACTCGTTTCACCGGGGGTGCCGATCATAAACATGGCAATGCTTGCAATGTTGAGATGGTGAAGGATCGGAAAAATATGTCTGACCTGCTCGATCCATTTTTTTCCGCTACGAGCCTTGCCAATTATTTCAATCTGCTTTTTGGCACCTGATTCTACGCCTATTTTCAATAACTTTAAACCACAATGTGTTGCTTTTTTAAGTGTTGTTTCATCCAGTTCATCCGGGCGTGCATGGGCCATCCAGGGAATATTTATGTGCTGTTGCATCATGGCATCACACAGAGCTTGAATGTGTCGTTTGTCAGCAAAAAGCGCATCATCTTCAAAACAGATGGCTTGAGCACCTTTTTGAATATGAAAAATTATTTCATCGATCACTTGTGTTGGATTTCTTTTGTAATGCGTTTTTCCAAATGATTTTCGAACCGCACCAGAACAATGTAAACATCCATATGGACATCCCCAGGATGTTTGAACATAAGCCCATTTTTTGATACCACGCAAGGATGCCACTGGAAATGGAAAGGCATAGGCTTTCATCATTTTATCTGTAAATTGAGGGTAGGACAGATGCTCGGGCTGGCTTAAAGAAACGATATGATTGGTTGAAAATTGTTGATAAATAATAGCGGAACTATTTTTGCCAGGTTGCTTGAAAAATAATTTTTTTATCAAGCGCGGACATTCCAGTTCAGGGGCACCGTGGATGGAAAAATCAAACGCTTGTAACCAGTTATTTTTAAATGTCGCGTTTTCTTCCCATAAAACAGATGCATGGTTGACATGTTGTCCCACAGCAATGGTGATCACATCTTTTTTTCGCAACAGCCTTCCAAGTTCAAGGGATACATGAATACACCAGGTATAAGCCTTTATAATCGCAAATTTTGGATGAGTTGAAAGAACGGTTTGCAATACTTGACCAATGGATTGTCGACTCACCCACATATCGATCAAGCAGGCATCGAATCCAATTTCTCGTAAACCAGATTGAATGTATAATAAATCCAATGGTGGATGAGAGTGGCGGGGGTGAGAAAAGAACGATTGAAAAGAATGATCTACACGAATCAAAGTAACAGAATCTTTGATCGTTGATATTGATTTTATTTCAGCGCAGCTGACATCCATAAATCGATATTTTTTTGTTTGGGATGATCGGTTTGTAAAATAATTTTTCCCCAATAGCGGCCCTGCGTGTTCATCAGGTTGAGAATCGTCAATTGATATATATTGTTTTGTTTTTCCTGTATGCATTTAATTTTATTTTTGAGTTTCTCCTGATCTATTCCAGTTATTTGAAACCGATAATCAGCGTTTTGTTTAATTGAAACAATGGTTTTGTGTATATCTCTGTATTTTTCTTTGAAAGAAATGCCTTTGGGCGTCAATATCGCCAATGAATCCACAGGACCTTTGGTTTTGAGCTTAAAAACAGGCGTATGCCGAATCATTGGATTCTAAGGAATACTCGAAAAATAAGTTCCCCATTTTTTCATCTTCATAAATTGTGCCGCCGTAACCACCAGGATCAATTTTTAATGCAATCGCTCCTGTTTTTCTCGGTTCACTGTGCGTATCAAATTGACTCCCAAATCTAAAGATTTGGGACTTCATTCAGTCAGAGGATAACCATGACGTGATCATCGTATATCCAAAAAGGAATAACAACACAATCGAAGCAGCCATTTTCAGAAATAGACTACCTGAATGGCTTGCATGTGATGCATAGGCAACCGGTTGCATAGATAATAAAGGATATATTTCTGATGTTAACCATCCAAAAGCAAACGAACAAACTATAATTGCAGACAGGTAAATTATCAGAGATCGTTTGCCCAACAGTCCTGCAATCATGGTCAGGCTGGCAATGTTCGTGGCAGGGCCAACCAGTAAAAATACCAGCGCAGCACCCGGGTCCATCCCTTTTGCAATGAGAGCAGCAGCAATAGGGGTGGATGCCGTCGCACAAACGTACATAGGGATTCCTGCAAACATCATCACCAACATTTCAATATAGCGATTTCCCACATAAACATCGATAAAATTTTCCGGAACAAAATACAATATTAATCCAGATAAAATAATGCCGATAATAAACCATTTCCCAATGTCACGAGGCAGTTCAATATAAGCGTACTTCAACCCGGTGATCAATCGCTGAACGATTGAAAGCTTTGGGGGCTGTTCATCCTTTTCAAGGCTGATATCATTTTTTTGACAACACTGTGAACATGATGGCATTTGTGAAACAGGTTCAAGTTTTAGACTGTTTTTCTTTTGAGGCCAAAAATTTTCAGTCAACCCGGCAACAATACCTGTACACAGCGCTGAAATGGGACGAATAATGGTCATCAAAGGATCTATCAATGCATAGGTGATTGAAATAGAATCCATACCCGTTTCTGGTGTGGAAATTAAAAAGGCCAACGTTGCTCCTTGATTTGCCCCTTGTTTTTTTATACCTGCCGCAGCCGGAACAACACTACAAGAACAAAGGGGCAATGGCACACCAATGAGTGATGATAAAATGACAGACTTGATTTTTCCCTTTCCAAGAAAATGATAAACGTGTTCCTGTTTTAAAAATGCGTGCAACAAACCGGCAATAAAAAAACCAAATAACATGTACACCGCTGATGCCTCAACGACACCCCATGATAAGACTGCGATTTCCATAAAAATATTCATAAAAATTCTCCTTGATACATTACATATCATCAGGAATTGTATATAAATTTAAATTATAGCAATGCCAATATCGCAAAAAAATCAATCACGAGCAAGGTTGGTGAAACCTCCTGTTTTTTTCCAGTGGCAAGCTTGATCACAGTCCAACTTAAAAAGCCCCAGATAATTCCCTGAGTGATGGAATACGTCAATGGTATCAATATCATGGCTAAAAAGGCAGGGATTGCATTGTCCAGTTCATTCCATGCAATATCTGCAACCGGTTTCATCATGAAGACGCCCACAAGAACCAGTGCTGGTGACGTGGCAATGGATGGTACCATTGACAAGAGGGGAGACATAAACATAAAAGGAATGAATAACAGCCCACAAACAACGGCTGTCAATCCAGTGCGTCCGCCTTGTTCAATGCCTGTGGCTGACTCAATATAACAGGTGCCAGAGCTTGATCCCAAAAGGCCTGAAATGGTTGTGGAAAGACTGTCAATAATGAGAGATTCCTTGATATTTCTGGGTTCTCCATGTTGGTCTTTAATGTTTCCAGCTTCGGCAACACCGACCAATGTGGACAAACTGTCAAACATATCAGTAAATAAAAAAGAAAATACAACAGGAATCATGGAAAGTTTCAATGATTCCAATAGATTCATGCTGAATATCAGGCTAAAATCCGGTATGGCAAAAAGCCCTTGCCAGGTCACCAGGGTGCGTGTTCCATGATTGACTGCCGTTGCATCACCCCAGTATCTCCCAATGGGAATCGCTACCAGAGTTGTCAGTGTAATGCCTATAATTAAGGCTCCACGAATGCGAAAAACCACAAGAATGCCAGTAATGGCAAGACCGGTTAAAAATGTCAGGGTGATCGCATTGATCGGTCCAGGGCCGATAATTGTCGCTGGATTGGCCACCACAAACCCGGCATTGGAAAATCCAATGAGCGTAATGAACAATCCAATTCCACCAGCAATGGCAAATCGCAATTGTTTGGGAATTGCCCGAACGATTAATGTTCGAATATTGAACACCGACAACAGCAAAAAAATAATCCCTGACCAAAAAACTGCACCCAGGGCAACCGGCCAGGGGATTTTCATGCCAATAACCACAGAATAAGTAAAAAAAGCATTCAAGCCCATACCTGGAGCAATAACAATAGGATTATTGGCGTAGAATCCCATTGCCAGACTGCTCAATGCACTGACCAGAACGGTTGCGGTTAAAATGCCATTAAAAGGCATTCCTGTTTTTTGAATAATGCTGGGATTGACAACAATGATATACATCGTTGCCAGAAAAGTTGTCAGACCCGCAAGTATTTCTGTTTTTACTGTGGTTTGATAGTCGGATAACTTGAACAATTTATCGAATGACATGTTTGATCATCTCCTTATTTTAATGGCTTGATTGATTCTTCATAAACGAATGATATAATGATTCCCAGGACATTCGTTCAATACTTACCTTTCCAATGGATGTGGGAAGAATTAAAAAAATGCTATTTTTTTGTCGCTTTTTATCTTTTTTCATTGCCTGAAAGATCTTTTCTGGTGATGCTTCAGACTTTACGGGTAAGTGCAGTTTTACCAATATGTCAGAAATTCGTTCAGCATCAGCAGTGTCAAGCAGCCCGTGATGGCAAGCAATGCTCGATGCCATCACCATGCCAATGCTGACAGCCTGACCATGAGGAATTTGGGTGAGTTTTTCAAGGGCATGTCCAAAAGTATGGCCAAAATTAAGCTTTTTCCGAACATCTTGTTCTGTTTCATCCTGATTGACAATGTGAGATTTGATACCAACAGAATCATAAATTAAACGTTCAAGAACATCCGGCTGTCTGTTTTCAATCCCCGCAATATTTTGTTCAATATATTCGAATAATTCAAGATCAGAAAGAACCGCGTGTTTGACTATTTCTGCCAGTCCCGAGCGGTAATCATCGGATGTCAGTGTTTGAAGCAATGTTGGATCACATATTGCAAAAGTGGGCTGCCTGAAAACGCCGGCCATATTCTTATAGCCCCCAACATTGACACCATTTTTTCCACCAACACAGGCATCCACCTGAGCCAGCAGAGTTGAAGGCAAAAATCCAAAATCAAGCCCTCGCATATATGTCGATGCTGCAAATCCGGTAATATCGCAAACAATTCCACCGCCAATACCCAGTACAAAGCTTTCACGATCGGTTTCAAGTTGAATCATTTGTTCATAGATCGTGTGAAGAGTCTGTAATGTTTTTATGGATTCCCCTGTGCCAATTTCAATAATATCACCTTCAGGAAATTGGTTTTCATAAATATGACGGACCGTTGTATCCGTAATGATGACAATATGAGTATCTGGTAAGTACTTGCTACAGTTTACCAGTTGTTCTCCAACCGCGATAGTAGAATGTCCGGTTTTTCCGGAGATCATTATTTCTTTCATATATTTATCTTATTCCTGTTATCAAACTAAATTGAAACACCTTCTAAAATCTATTAAAAATAAATAGATATAATCAGCCTGATATAGATATGTGCCTTTCTTTATGCATCTCTCTAAATCCAGACATCGGAACGTTGAATTTAATTTCCGATCTGAACCTCATATTTTATTGGACTTTCGGGCTTTTTGCAATGATTAATTGGACGATTAAAAAATACGCATATGTCTACACTGTTTGTTTTTTTTAACGGCTTGAAATATTATTAATATCATTGTAGATGTTTTGAATTGAAACTTATGACACTTGGTGATATAAATTTGTTATGAACAAATTAATGACAAAGAACAGTCCTGTGGCTGGAGTCCCAAAGCTTTCTAAGTCAATCAGCTCTTGCTCGTATTTTTAATATCAAGACCTTCAACCGTTCAAATAACATTGAAAAATCCTCTCTAAAATTCAAGAATGATAACAAAAATAAATAAATATTACATAAAACAGAATAGAAAGAATAAAAAATGGAAGACCAACACCATCAAAAAAAATCATGGATTATCCACATATGGGGATTGATCCCCAAGTTAATTTTATTTGTCTTATGCATTGCTGTTGCCTGGATGTATCAAAGTGTACAGGCCAAGAAGGCAATCATTGAAGCTGAAAAAGCTGCACAAATAAAAAATGAACAGCCTGCAACCAATGTTATCACTCTGGCGTTACAACCTGAGTTAATTCGAGATCGAATCAATTTTCCTGGCATCATTAAATCCTGGGTAACATTGGACGTGTTGTCAGAGGTTCAAGGTAAAGTCGTTGATCTGTTCATCAAAGAAGGTGATACCGTTGAAAAAGGTCAGTTGCTGGTCAAACTGGATCCACGGGATTATCAAAATGCGCTTTTGTCTATCAAGGCATCGTACAGTGCCGCATTGGCATCCGCGAAACGACTCAAGGAACTGCATCAAAAGCAACTGGCCACACAATCCCAATTAGATGATGCTGTTGCGCAAATGGAAAGTTTCAAAGCCAATATGGATACGTCCAGTCTGAATTTGGAACGTTGTGCCATCCGTGCCCCGATCTCCGGTATTGTCAATGCGCGGTATGTGGATAAAGGAAAATATATCAACTTATCTGAAAAAATTGTTGAAATTATTCAAATCAACAAAGTCAAAGCAGTGGTCGGTATACCAGAGTCTGATGTGGATGCTGTTCGAAAACTCAATCAATTTGATGTTACCATTGATGCCCTAAAAAAAACCTTTCCTGCAACCAAATATTTTCTATCCAAAACAGCAGATACAAGCGCCCGCCTGTACAATTTGGAAATGAGCATAAACAATTCCAAGCATGAAATTTTGCCGGATATGTTTGTCAGGGTAGAAATTGTCAAACGCGAAATCGCTAATGGTATTACCGCGCCGTTATATTCCATTCTCACACGAAATGATCAACGGCTGGCTTTTATTGAACAGGATGGTATCGCTCACTCGCGTAAGGTGGCATTAGGACTTCAGGAAAGATGGCGAATTGAAATCAAAGATGGGCTTCAACCGGGTGACCGCTTGATTGTCATGGGACATCGAGATGTCAGCGATGGGCAACCGGTCCATGTGATACGAACCATCACAAATATAGAGGAACTGGAAAAATGATCATTTCAGATACCGCCGTAACCAATCGTATCAGTGTTCTGGTGCTGGCAGCCATGATTCTTGTCTTTGGAATGTATTGTTATTCCATATTACCCAGAGAAAGTTCACCCGATATCACCATCCCTTATGTGTTTGTATCAACCTATTATAAAGGCGTTGCCTCATCGGATATTGAATCCTCCATCACCACGCAAATTGAAAAAAAACTCAAAGGGTTGGATCTGGTCAAAAAAATTCAGTCTGTCAGCTCTGAAGGGCTGTCTCAAATCAATATTGAATTTTTACCAGGGACGAACATCGATGATGTCTTACAAAAAGTCAAAGATAAAGTGGATGAAGCCAAAGGAGACTTACCGTCAGATTTGGAAAACGACCCTTTGATATTTGAAGTCAATTTTTCGGAAATGCCCATTGTGGTGTATCTGCTCAATGGCACCTGCGGCATTCCCTGTTTAAAAGACATTGCCGATGACCTTGAAGACGATATAGAAGGCATTCCTGGTATTCTTGAAGTGGATGTCACCGGTGGTATGGAGCGGGAAATCAAAATTGAGGTCGATCCTGATAAGCTGTCCTATTACCGAATACCCATCACCATTTTCGAACAGGTGCTGTCGGCTGAAAATCAAAACACTTCCGGTGGTGTGATCACATTGGGTGATGGTCGCTATCAATTAAGAATTCCTGGAGAATTTAAATCACCTGAAGAAATATATGATCTGGTTATCAGCTCGGATCAGGGATATCCTGTTTATTTAAAAGATGTTGCACGGGTGGTGGATGGGTTTAAAGATGAAACCAGCCGCTCCCGATTGAATGGACGGGATGCTGTCAGCATTTCTGTGAAAAAACGCATTGGCGAAAATATCATTGCCATTTCCGAAAAAATCGATGCTCTGATTGAAACTGCTCAAAAGCGTTGGCCACAGGGAACTCAAATTACCAAAGTCATGGATCGGGCGAAAGAAATTCATTTGATGGTTGCAGATTTGGAAAACAATATCATATCCGGACTCCTTCTGGTCATTGTGATATTGCTGTTTGCCCTGGGATTACGCAATGCTATTCTGGTCAGCATGGCCATCCCTTTTTCCATGTTTTTATCATTTATTATGTTGCAAGCGGCTGGGATTACATTAAATATGGTTGTATTGTTCAGTCTTACCCTTGCTCTGGGGATGCTGGTTGATAATGCCATTGTTATTGTCGAAAATATTTATCGCTATATGGAACAGGGTGTACCGCGTATTCAGGCAGCCATGAAAGGCACATCTGAAGTTGCTTATCCGGTCATTGGTTCCACATTGACCACCCTGGCAGCTTTTTTTCCAATGATATTCTGGCCGGGTATTATGGGCGAATTCATGAAATTTTTGCCCATCACACTGGTAATCACGCTTTTCTCCAGTCTGTTGGTAGCCCTTGTGATTAATCCCGCCTTGTGTGCATTTTTTATAAAAGTTTCCGGAAATGGTCATTTTCAGGCAATGGATGCCGATCAAATCAGTCAAGCGGGTGAAAAACCCATAGAGATAAAAGGGGTGTTACTGACCTTATATGACAGGGTATTGCGGGGTGCATTGAAAAATCGTCTGACAGTTATAGGTATTTCCTTTGCTGCGCTGATCCTGCTGGTTCAAATCTGGATGTATCAGGTGGGGCTTGAAAAAGCAGTGGAATTTTTTCCGCCCATTGATCCCAAAGATGCCTATGTGAATGTTGAAATGCCCGAAGGCGCCGATCTGGAATATATTGATCGGATCATGAAAAAAATCGAAATTGCTATCACCGGTTATGCGGGCGATACCAACGACCCTGAAAAATTCAAAATTGATGATTACAGCAAGGCCTATTCTGCCAGGTCACATAAAAAAGCCAGGGGCGATACCTTTGATAGCCCCAGCGATTTACCCAATGTGGAATATATTTATACCAAAGCCGTGGAGACCAGCGGAAGCAGCGTATTTGAAAATAATTCTCCCAATCATATTGGCATTCAGTTTTTGGATTTTGAAGATCGCATCACGCCATCGGTTGCCGATTTGGAAAAAGTTCGTAATCGGGTCAAATATATTCCTGGTGCAGAAATTACAGTATCAGAAGCCCAGGAAGGTCCACCCACCGGCGCAGCAATCAATATTGAAATATCAGGTGATAATTTTCAAACACTCGGACAATTAGCCCGCCATGTCCGCGATATCTTACAAAACATCCCCCATGTCACTGATATTCAAGATGACTACACTGAAGGCATTCCATCCATCCAGATTTCAATTGATCGCCAAAAAGCAGCGCTTTTTGGCCTGACCACCCATTGGATTGGTCAAACCTTGAAAACAGCATACAATGGCCTGGATGTTTCGACCTATCGTGAGAATGACGAAGATTATGATATCACAGTCACTTTTGGAGAAAGGGATCGTCAAAAAGCTGATGTCCTCAATAAATTAATGATTTCTTCTTCGACGGGCTATCTGGTGCCACTGACCACCATTGCGAACATTGACTACTCTGGAAGTATCGGCGATATCGTTCGAATCAATCATGAACGGGTGGTCACTGTCAAAGCCAATGTGGATGAAACCAAAATACCCGGGCCGGTGGCCCGTCAACATGCTGAAGACCGTTTGAAAGATTTTCCCATGCCGTCGGGCTATCGCATTAAATTTACAGGAGAATTTGAGGATCAGCAGGAATCTGAAGCTTTTTTAACCAGGGCATTTGGTATTGCTTTGTTTTTAATTTTTTTGATCCTGGTGACGTTGTTTAATTCTGTCACACAACCCTTGATCATTATGACATCGGTCATTCTTTCTCTGGGCGGGGCTTTTTTAGGGCTCACAGTCATTCAATCACCCTTTGGAGTCATCATGTCCGGCGTGGGGGTCATCTCCCTGGCGGGTGTTGTGGTAAACAACGCCATTGTATTGATTGATTACACCAACAAACTCATGGAACGTGGACTGTCGATCACCGAGGCCGTTGTTGCAGCAGGTGCAACAAGACTTCGACCGGTGCTTCTTACTGCCGTAACAACTGTTTTGGGCCTTTTACCCATGGTAACAGGAATCTCCTATGATTTTCATCGTATGGCCATGTCCTATGCCAGCGATTCCACCCAATGGTGGCAGTCCATGTCCATTGTTGTGATTTTTGGATTGATCGTAGCGACATTTTTGACACTGGTGGTTGTTCCGGTTTTGTATTCTTTATTTTTCTCCATGAATCGAAGATTTTATACAATGATGGATCATATCAAGCGATGGTATTGGTTTCCAATGAGGGGATATATAGGGATGCTCGAAAAATAAGTTCCCTTTAAATTTTTGTGCTGTGTCTTATTTTTTCAATCATATTTTTGATATTCAATCGTTTAAAGAATGAATATCAAAAATATAATTTTATTTTAATTAAAACGTATTCATATTCAATTTCTTTTTTAACGCAATAAGTTCTTGAAATGCTTTTTCTGCTCTCATTTTTTCCTGTTCAGCTCTCCTGTCAGCCTGTTCGGCTCTCTTATCAGCTTTCTCAGCTCTCCTGTCAGCCTGTTCCACTTTTATTTTTTCCTGATTTGCTCTTCGCTCAGCTTCATCAGCTCTGATTTGTTCTTGTTCCATACGTTGTCGTAATTCTGTTTTATAATAATGCCGATAAACAGGATCATCCAGCAATTTTTCATCACCAGGCTGATTGTATAAATCATCAATGCGAAACTGAAATTGCGGAAGAACTTTTGACCGGATAACATTATCTTTTGTTGGGCGTATTTTGTGATAACGTCCATTCTTTCCCAGGCGGTAAAAAGCGGTTTCTTTTCCCTCTCGATCTAGAATAAAATATTCCTTGATACCCAATTGTTCGTACTCAAGTTTTTTGACAACAGTATCTCGTTCAATTGCGGCTTTGTTTGAATCTGACAAAAATTCAAAACATATATCAAAACATCCGGAATATGAGGTTTCATGAGGTTTCATTTGAACCGGATTGTTCGCATGAATCAAAGCAAGATCCGGTTTTCTGATTGTTATTTTATGGGGTAAATTAAGTTTAAATCCAATTTCAAGTCCAACAAGATTTC